>USNG01000005.1 GCA_900556025.1 uncultured Mycoplasmatota bacterium | reverse complement strand
TTATAGTAATAAATATCTTAATAATTCTTATAACATTTAATACCTCTGCTGTTCCGCATAAAGACATAAACATACCAATCACCAAATTCATTCTATCATTTTTTTTACCAAAAATAAACTCTTATATATAAGAGTTTATTTTAAGAATGCAATCTATTAATCTTCCCATTTCCAATTTTTAATTTCAGGCATATCTTCCCCATATTCATGAATATATTCTTTATGTTCAATTAATTTATTTTTACACCACTCATTTAATGAAGTTCTCTTATCACCTAACTCTGGTAAATATTTTAAAGCATCCATAACTAAATTAAATCTATCTAATTTATTTTGAACTTTCATGTCAAAAGTTGTAGTAATAGTTCCTTCTTCTAAATAACCATGAACGTGTAAATTTTTATTAGTTCTCTTATAAGCTAATTGATGAATTAAATGTGGATATCCATGGAATGCAAATATGATTGGTTTATCTTTAGTAAATATACTATCATATTCATCTTCTTCAAGACCATGTGGATGATTTTCACTACTTTCTAGTTTCATTAAATCAACTACATTAACCACTCTAATTTTTAATTCAGGAAAATTTTCTCTTAATATCTTAACAGCAGCTAAAGTTTCTATTGTAGGAGTTTCACCAGCACAAGCCATTACTAAATCAGGAGTATTTCCATCATCATTACTAGCGAATTTCCAAATACCTAAACCTTTAGTACAATGTTTAATTGCTTCATCCATAGTTAGCCATTGAGGTCTTGGATGTTTAGAAGCTACAATTACATTAATATAATTTTTAGTTCTAATACAATGATCAAAACATGAAATTAAAGTATTAGTATCAGGTGGTAAATATATTCTAACAGTATCTGCTTTTTTAGTTACCAAATGATTTAAAAATCCAGGATCTTGATGTGTAAATCCATTATGATCTTGTTGCCATACATATGAAGCTAAAATATAATTCAATGATGCTATATCTTGTCTCCAAGGTAATTCTCTACATACCTTTAACCATTTAGCATGTTGAGAAGCCATAGAATCAACTATTCTAATAAATGCTTCATAACTATGAAAGAATCCATGTCTACCTGTTAATAAATATCCTTCTAACATTCCTTCACAAGCATGTTCAGATAAAACTGAATCAATTACTCTACCAGAATGACTTAAGAATTCATCAGTATTATAAGTAATTCCATTCCATTGTCTATTAGTTACTTCAAATACATGATTCAATCTATTAGATAAAGCTTCATCTGGACCAAATATTCTAAAGTTCTTTTTATCTTCATTTAATTTTACAATGTCTCTTATAAATCTACCTAATTCCATCATATCTTGAGTTACAACTTCACCAGGTTTCTTTATATCAATAGCATAATCTCTAAAATCTGGAATATTTAATTCTTCTAATAATTTTCCACCATTAGCATGAGGATTCATACCCATTCTATAATTTCCAGTAGGAGCCATAGCTCTTAATTCTTTTCTTAATTTACCCTTTTCATCAAATAACTCTTCAGGTTTATAACTTCTAAGCCATGCTTCTAAAACCTTTACATTTTCCGGATGATTTTTATCAACTAAAATTGGTACTTGATGAGATCTAAATGAACCTTCAACTTGTTTTTTATCAACCATTTTAGGACCAGTCCATCCTTTAGGTGTTTTAAGAATTATCATTGGGAACTTAGCTCTTTTATTTAATTTAGATTTTGATTTAATTTCTTTAATTTGTGCTATACATCTATCTAATGTTTTAGCCATCATTTCATGCATTTTAGCAGTAGTTGGAGCATCAACTATATATGGAACATATCCACATCCTTGAAAATACTTTATTAACTCATCTTTAGGCATTCTAGCAAATATAGTTGGATTAGCTATTTTATACCCATTTAAATGTAATATAGGTAAAACTACTCCATCTGTTAAAGGATCTATAATTTTATTTAATTGCCATGAAGCAGCTAAAGGTCCCGTTTCAGATTCTCCATCACCTACAACACATGCAACTATTAAATTAGGATTATCAAGAACAGCACCATATGAGTGAGCAAGTGAATAACCAAGTTCTCCTCCTTCATTAATACTACCAGGAGTTTCTGGAGCTACATGAGAAGAAATTCCACCAGGAAAACTAAATTGCTTACACAATTTTTTTAATCCAGCTTCATCTTCAGTAATATTAGGATAAATCTCACTATAACTTCCTTCTAAATATACATTAGACACTATAGATTGTCCACCATGTCCAGGTCCAGAAACATAAATCATATCTAATTTATTTTTCTTTATAACTCTATTTAAATGAACATATATAAAATTTTGACCAGGAGCTGTACCCCAGTGACCTACTACATTAGGTTTAATATGATCTAAAGTTAATCTTTCTCTTAGTAACGGATTATCCTTTAAATATAATTGAGCAACTGATAAATAATTTGCGGCTCTAAAATACGCATCTATATTTTTTAGTTCTTTTTCATTTAATGCTTTCATAAATCCTCCTCTTTATTCTATATATATTTTACATTAATTTAAGTCAAAAAAAAAGAGTTAAAAATCTTATTACTGTAAAGATTACAATACTCTTTCACATAAATCTTCATATTTACTACCATGAGGAATAATTATAAATTGTCTTGTATTTTCATCAACGATTCTAATTCTAATATCAAGTCTATTTTTAGGTAAAATATCTTCAATTAAATCAGACCATTCAATAATACAAACACCCTTTTTAGTAAAATATTCTTCTATTCCTATGTCTTGTTTAACATCACTTAAACGATAAACATCCATATGGAATAATTTCATTTCCCCACCATCATACTCCTTGATAATATTAAATGTTGGAGATGTAATATTGTCAGTTATCTCTAAAGCTCTAGCAAATGCCTTAGCAAAAACAGTCTTTCCACTTCCAAGATCACCTTCTAAACATATAACCATATTAGGAAATTTTTCACTTTCAATATTTTGTGCTAATTCAATTGTTTCTTCTTCAGAATAAGTTGTTATTTTATATTGCATTTATACCACCATATTCATTGTAACATTAATAGAAAAATATATACAAGTATTTTTAAACATTTTACACATTTTTAAGAAATTAGTCTATACGACAAATAACATAACTTCATACAATAGTCTAGGAAGGTGATATGAATATGTATTTTGATGAAGACAATAATTACTTCATTGATGAACACGAATTTAACTTTAAAACAGACATAGATTCAAATATAAATATTAATGTAGATAGTATTAATTTTAATAGAGATAATACTCTTTATGATCCAAACGAAGGATTTAATAAAGGAAATATGTTTAAGAACTTATATTCTAAATACAAAAATTATGTTTACAATTTAAAAGTAAATAATCCTAAAGATGAGTTACTTTATAAAATTCAAATGTATACTTTTGCACTTAAAGATTTAAATTTATATTTAGATGTTTATCCAGAAGATAGAAATATGTTAAAAATGTTTCAAGAATATAAAAGTAAATTAGAAGAATATAAAAATAAATATATTAATGAATATGGTCCATTATATTCAAATAATGTAAATAGTACTGACAAATGGACATGGATAAATAATCCTTGGCCTTGGGATAAAGGAGGAAATTAATATGTTTAAATATGAAAAAATGTTAGAATATCCAGTTAATGTAAAGAAAAAAGATTTAAAAATGGCTAAATTATTAGTAGCTCAATTTGGTGGACCAGATGGAGAACTAGGTGCGTCACTAAGATATCTAACTCAAAGATTTACAATGCCAGATGATAAAGGAAAAGCATTATTATCTGATATTGGAACTGAAGAACTTGGTCATGTAGAAATGATATGTACAATGATCAGACAATTAATTAAAGATGCAAGTATAGAAGAAGTTAAAAAAGCTGGATTAGAAGCATGGTATACAGAACATAATAAAGGTGTGTTCCCAATGGATCCAAATGGAATTCCATTTACATCTGCTTACATCGCATGTTCAGGAAATCCAATAGTTGATTTACATGAAGATATGGCTGCCGAAGAAAAAGCAAGAGCCACTTATGAAAATTTAATGGATTTAACAGATGATGAAAGTATCCTTGCTCCTCTAAGTTTTCTAAGACAAAGAGAAATAGTTCACTACATAAGATTTAAAGAACTACTAGAATATTATCAAAAGAAAGGCTATAAATAGTCTTTTTTTTAATTCTTAATATCCTTATTATTAAATATAAAAGAACCTAGCAAATACACAAATATCATATTAAAAGTATCAACAATAATTCCCTTCTTTAAAGATAAGCTAACATCAAAAGACATATTTATATCATCTAAACTATTTTTATCATTAAATATAGAAAAATCTAAATAAGGTAAAATACTATATTCCATAATTTTAATATTTAATCCAAATAATATTTGAACTATCACTAAAGAAAATACCAATAAAAATATACAAATACTTACTACTATCGCAGTATTTCTTATTATAGTTGATACAAATATTATTATTGAATTTAATAAATATAAAGGAATAGTATACATTAAATATTTAAATAAAATTTTACTTTCAAAATTTCTGATTATCAAAACAAACATAAAATATATAAATAAAGACAAAACAAAAGTATAAAAACACATCATAATATATTTAGACAAATATATCTTTTCTCTCTTAACAGGCTTTGTTAAATACATTCTAAAAGTACCATTCTCTATCTCATTAGAAATAATACCCCCAAATAATGCACAATTACAAAGACCAATAAATGATATTAAAGAATAAATCTTACCAAAACTCAAACTCTCAGCTTCTTTCATAATCAATATTACAATTGTAAATATAATGAAAGGTAAATTTAATTTAAAATGTCCAATCTTTGTATATTCATTTTTAACAAGTCTAATCATGATTACCTACCATATCAAAAAATTCTTGTTCTAAGCTTTTATTATGCTCTACTATTCTATAAACATTAATATTATTTAATACTAATTCTCTATTAAGTTCACTAATTTTTTCATCACTTTCATATACTTCCAATTCTTCATTTATACAATAATTATTAAGTAACATTCTAGCTCTAGAATAATCATCTACTTCAAATATAACATTTCTTTTCTTTACACTATTATCATTACACTTAATACTAACAATCTTTCCATCATTTATAAAAATAATTTTAGTACATAAATCTTCTATCTCGCTAAGCATATGAGAAGAAATTATAATAGTTGTATCACCCATATTTTTAAGCAATTTCATTATCTTTTTTACACCTAAAGGATCAAGACCATTAGTAGGTTCATCTAAAATAAGTATTTTAGGCTTATTTAAAAGACTATTTGCTATTCCTAACCTTTCTTTCATGCCAAGAGAATAAGTCTTAAATTTACGCTTTAAAAATGTCTCCATTTCAACCATCTTAACTATACTATTTATACTATCGTCACTTATATTATTAAACATAGATTTATATAAACTCAAATTCTTTTTTCCACTCAAATTTCCATACATATCAGGATACTCTATCAAAGTACCAACAATAGACATAGCCTTCTCAAAATCTTTTCTTAAATCATACCCATCATATATAATCTCACCATCACTAGAATAAAGACCACTCATTATTTTAAGTAGTGTAGACTTGCCTGCTCCATTAGGTCCAACCAAACCAACAATCTCTCCCCTGTAAACATCAAAATTAATATTATCTAATATTTTTCTATCTCCAATATACTTATTAACATTTCTTACTTTAATTATTTTTTCCATCATTTCTCCCTTCATAAAAAGGAGTATACATACTTATAAAAATAATATCAAATTGACAAAATTAAATTTTAACAACAAAACTATAAATCAAAATAAATATTTTCTATAACTCAAAATTAAATAATCAACATAGTAAAATTAATCAAAAATAAAAAACTTACAAATTTGTAAGTTTATTTAATTTCATCTAAATTAAGATTTTCTTCTTGTATTAAATCTTTGAACACTTCTTTAAATCTAGCTATTTCCTTTACTTTAGAGTCTTCATATATAACTTTAGTTCTTTTAATAGCTTTATAGAAATGTTTTATTTTAACTTCTGTTTCATTATCATATAATGCCATAGAAAACGCACTCATAACAATAGTTAATGCTATATCTGGATATCTATTTCCTATTTCATATATTCTTTTATATTCATCAGTCATTTCAACTATAAATTTAAATATCTTTTCACGTATAAAATCAGTATAACCTATTTTAATACCAGTTCTTTTTTCATATTTAGGATATGTACCCATCAAAATAGCTACACATTGTTCTTCTGTAGGTTCAGCTACATCAACTTTTAAGAAACGTCTTAAGAAAGCTCTATCTCTTAAAATATAAGCTTCAAATTCTTCATATGTAGTAGCACCAATCATCTTAATTTCTCCACGGTCTAAACCAGGTTTTAACATATTTGCAAAGTCGATACTCATATTAGAAGTATTTCTATTTACAAGTAAGTGAATTTCATCTATAAATAATATTATATTTTTTTTATGTTTTAATTCTTCTACTAATAACTGAAGTCTATTTTCTGATTGTCCTTCTCCAATTTTAGTTTCACCAAGTAAACTTGAAATATTAACTTTTATCAACTCATAAGGTTTTAAAGCGTTTGGAATAGTACCAGTTACCATTCTATAACCAATACCTTCTACAATTGCTGTTTTACCTACACCAGCTTTACCAACAAGTAATGCACTCTTTTCAGGTGTTAATAAAATTTCTATAGTTTGTTCTATTTCATGTTCTCTTCCAATAGCCGGATTTGTAACATATTCTTTTCTACTTAAATTTTCACCATAAGTATCTAAAATACTATATCTTAATTCACTACTAGAATCTTCTTCTTTTATAGTATTTTCTTTTTCATTTCCAAGTTCAACAATTTCTAAATCATTATTCATACGCTTTCCCTCATCTATTTCATTCTAATTTTATCAATTTTATTAATAAAAGTCTATATTTTTGTTGACAAATAAAAAAACATACATTATAATTATTTATGCAAATGCCCGATTAGCTCAGTCGGTAGAGCGCACGGCTGTTAACCGTTAGGTCGTAGGTTCGAGTCCTACATCGGGCGCCATTTGCGAATAAACTCAAGATTTCTTGAGTTTTTTTATTGTCTTTAAACATACAATTAAATATGAATAAAAGTTTCCATGAAATATTTAATACTAATCCAAGACTATCTACATCAATTAGTTTTATACTTGGACTTTTACTTGTAGATAATCTTACTGCGCCTGAACAAAATATGCTCGGAAACTGGATTATATTATTGGGTCAAACAATTCTTACAAACGCTGCCTCTCAAAATATTATTGAAGGTAGAATCAAAGGTGGAATAATAAATATAAATTCAAAAGAAGTAAAATGTTTATATAATCCACCAGTATATGATATAGAAACAATTAAAAGAATAATAAAACAAGTTTACCCAAATCATTCAGTAGATTTAGATGTTCTAACAAATATGGTAGAAGAACTTAAATCAAAAATAGATGAAATAAAAAAAGACTAGTGTATTATTTCTAGCCTATCTTTATCATTTTCATTAATTGTTATTTTAATAGTATACCTACTCAATTCATCAGTACTATATATTTTTCCTTCTTTAAAATCAGAAATATAACTACTTATTCTATCTCTATCATCAATTTTTAAAGATATATAAACATTATTATTAGATTTCTTAATATAATAATCATAATAATTCTCATAGTACTTAACTTCTAATTTAATTTGATCTTTTAAATTCTCAACATATTCAATTACATAATCATTTTTATAATTTGCATTAAAAGTAATGTAGAATTTTTTAGATTCATCTTTAGGTAAATCAAGTTTATCATAAACACTAGTCATACTATATTTATCACTAACATCTTGAACTTCTTGTGTATGATAAATTTTATAAAAAGTTAAAGCTACTCCTAAAGCAATAACTACAGTAGAAGATATTATAATAATTAAATTTAATTTATAATTATTTTTCTTTTTAAAAATAAGTTTATTAAGCATAATAAATAACCAAAAAATTAAAATATTTAAGCCTAATAAAGCTATATTAAGTCCAATTAACCTAACACCATCTAAAAGCGCAAATAAACCAGCTAAAAATATTATATTAATCCATAAAAATATAAACAAAACAAACGCAAGTATAAAAAAACTAATAACATTAATAAATATTCTTTTTCTTCTAGACTTTTTACTCTCAAATATTTTCTTATCACTAACAGCATTAACAACATTAGGAATCTCTTCTCTAAAATCAGAAGAAACATCATCACTAATCTCAGTTATTTCCTCTTTTACTTCCTCAATATTATCTTTAATCTTATCAATTTTATTTTTCTTTTTAAATAATTTATTAAATTTAAAATTCTTTTTAACTTTAGTTACTTCTTTCTTAACATCACTTGACAATTCATTAACAGTTTCAACTACATTTTCTTTAATCTTATTATCTTTATTTTTATTCTTCTTATCCTTCTTCTTTTCTTTTTTATCTTTCTTCTTAAATTCAATCTTTCTATCTTTAATCAAAAACTCTTTAAATTTAGAAAAATTACTATTTTTAAACAAACTAAAAGAATTTGCCTTTTCTTTTTCAATTTCTTTTAAAGCAATATCTTCTGGATTACCTAACTCTTTTAAGATAATAGTAATCTTTTTACCACTTTCTTTTTCTTTTTTTATAATTTCTTGATATTTATCAATTATTTCTTTTTTCTTTTTATTACTTAAACCTTTTAAATTATTATTTAGTGTACCAAGAAACTTTTTATCCTTTTTCATATTTGCACCCCATAATTCGATTATATAATAATCTAAATATATGTTTTTGTCAAATAAAATATACAAATCAAAAAATATTACTACTTAAAGTAATATTTTTATAAATAAATTAACTTAATTCTTTAAGTTTATCAGAATATTTAGTATATGATTTAGTTATTTTGGTTTCTTCTTCAGGAGTTAGTGTATACCAACCTTTAGAAAACATTAGATTAAATATATCCCTAGCTATATCTTTTGTATCTTCAAAAATATCCATAACTTTTTTATATAAATATTTGTTACTCATTTCATTAATAGCTACACTATAACTATTAGATATATTCTTTTCACATAACATTATATCATTTAATAAATCTTCATCATTTAAACATTCATCTTTACTGATTTCTTGTTTTTCATTTTTAATTTCTTTCATTTTTCCTCCTATTCTAAAATACTTAACAATTCTTTATAGTGTTTAGCATGCATTTTTTTAGCTTTAGTTAATATTTCTTTAACTTCACTATCGCTAGCGCATTCTAAAAATGAATATATTTTTTTATTCATTATAAAATTCCAATTCATCATATCTTCTATATATAAAAGATCTTTAACTGAAATTATATTTGGTGTTTCTTTCATATTTTTATCCTCCTAGTTATATTATTTACAAACTTGAGTAAAATAATAATGTCAATAAATTCCAAAATTTTAAAAAAATTGGCACTTACTATTGACAAGTGCTAATTAATGAGTATAATTATAATTGTTAGGAGATGAAAATTATGAGTTTGTTACCAGAAAAGTTTTATTTAGATGATTTCTTTGATGATTTTGTACCAATGCCAAAAATGCCAAAAAATGATATGAAATGTGACATTTATGAAAAAGGTGGTAAAGTTCATATCGAAATGGATATCCCAGGTTTCAACAAAGATGATGTAAAGGTTGATTTAGATGATGGAATTCTTACTATAGCAGCTACAAAACATGAAGATAAAGAAGAAAAAGAAAAGAACTACTATAGAAAAGAAAGAACATTTGGAACATTCAAAAGACAATTTAACGTTGGAAACATTAATGAAAAAGCTATTGATGCTAAATTCTATAATGGAGTACTAAAAATTAGCTTCCCTAAAGAAGAACAAAAACAATCAAAGAAATTCATCGATATAAAATAATTAAAGATAATATACAAAGATACTTCAAAAAAGAAGTATCTTTTTTTTATAAAAAAACAGGTTATTTTGACCTGTTAATCCATTTAGTTAAATCATTTATATTTATTTTATATAAAATACCCCTCACATTTTCAAAACCAACATGTTTAAACACTAATTGAGATTTTTTATTTTTAGAACTTATAGTACCATAAATATCACTGTACAAGTCTTTATTACTATTATTTACTAATTGTTGAAGCATTTTTCTTAATATATTGTACTTACCTTGATATTCTTTTTTTATTTGTACTTCAGAAAGCATTAAACCATCATCCAAATACATATAACATATAAATCCTATAAGTTCATGATTCATAAAGCACAAAAGCATATTATAGCCTTTTGTATTTTTAATCATATTAACCCAAATATCATATGAATTATCAACTGAATCATTAGTATTGTTTATTAAATTATAATTATCAACTAATATCTGACACATATCTAAAAGAATTTCAGTTTTTGGTAAATTATCATTATTAAAAAAATCATATCTAAATTCTTCTTTAAACTCTGAAATTAAAAGTTCACACAACTCACAATATTCTTTAGGCGCTGTTTCATAACTACCTGTTTCTAATTGAAACTTTCCAGGACAATATCTACATAATTTCTTTTTATAGCAGTTTTTACATTTAGAATTAGTACTAAAATGAAGTTTACATATACCATTTCTAAACATATTTAACGCATCTAAAATCTTATACTCTTTTATATTATATTTTTCATCAACAACAAGACATGGTTTTATATTACCATAACAATCTATAAATATACGATCTTTCCCAATTGAACATTGAAAAACATTATCACTCATTTCAATATTTTCATTTAAATTATTAACAGCATTTTTAAAATAATTTATATCATCTTCGTTCTTTTTAATTATTTTTACTATATCCTTTGGTAACAATGCCTCTTCATTTCTTCTAAAAAGTCCACCAGATACTTTTGGAAAAATATTATAATCATATCTAAATTCTGAATCAAATTGTTGACAATAGTTTCTTATTCTTTCAAAATTATCAAAATTTCTTTTTGTTAATACAGTTTTTAATTTTAAATTTATATTATTATTTATTAAAAAAACTATATTATCATTAATTACAGAAAAAGCATTTTTAAAATGAGTGAATTCTTCATAAGTACGATCATCATATCCATAAATACTAATTTCAATTTGAAATGGTTTATATTTATTAAATAATTTAATTATTTCTTCATTAATTAAAAGCCCATTTGTATTTATCCCAACACGCATTCCTTTTTTCTTTGCATATAAATACATTTTTTTAAAATCTTTATTTAATAAAGGTTCTCCACCAGTCAGAATAACAGTATAACAGTTAATTTCAAGTAATTCATCAATAATTCGTTTATAAGATATAAAATCCATATCATTTTTCTTACTTTTATCAACATAACAATGATCGCACTTAAATTGGCATCGATTTGTTATTTCAATCATACAATTTGTTACTTCATTTGATTCTAGCAAAACATTCAAATCACTATAAGTCAATTCTTCTGTTAATATATTTGATTTATCAAGGATTTTCAATTCATTAATAAAATCATCATAATCATTCTCTAATATTTTTGTTTCAACTTTATAATGTTTCCTTAATATTTTAATTGTTTCAGTTTTACCATTATTAATATTATCAATAATTATTTTTCCAACAGCATCAAATTTATAAATTATATCAGAATCAAATTTGTTTATTAACAAAGTATTATTTTTTGTTTTTTTAATTAAATATTTTTCATCTAAATTCATAATTTCACCAAACATCATTATAAAAAAGAACATATTTTAAATATGTTCTTTTAGCATCCATCACCATCATTTTCTGTATAACTTTGTTGCCAACATCCCATATATATTTTTTTTGATGGTTTTAGTATTTGAACTCTCTTAGTTGTTGGCTTTTCATATTGAGATTCTTCTTCAATATAATTAGGCTTAAGTGCCAAACTTCCTTGAACATATGCCAAAGTTTCTACAACATTTTTTTCTTTAAGTAATGCTTCTTTTTTTGACTTAAAATTTTCTATGCTCATTATATAAATGTTTCCTTTCGAGCATATATTATCATAATTTAATTTTAAAGTCAAATTAGATAAATTTCATTTAGTAACATTAAATCTAAATAAGCAAATATCTCCATCTTGCATTACATAATCTTTACCTTCAAGTCTTGCTCTACCTGCTTCTTTAACTTTAACTTCACTTCCATATTGAATTAAATCATCATAACTCATAACTTCAGCTTTAATAAATCCTCTTTCAAAATCAGTATGAATCAACCCAGCACATTCAGGAGCTTTCATTCCATCTTTAAAAGTCCAAGCACGAACCTCATCTTTACCAACAGTAAAGAAAGTTTTAAGTCCAAGTAAATGATATGTATTATGAATAAGTTGATCTAATCCACTATTAGCAATACCTAAATCAGCTAAAAACTCTTTTTTACTTTCTTCATCTAATTCAGATAATTCACTTTCAATCTTAGCACACATTAGTACTACAGAAGACTTTTCACGAGCTGCATACTCACGAACACTATTAACATATTTATTATCATTTGAAAGTAAATCATCTTCACTTACATTAGCTAAATAAATAAAAGGTTTATTAGTAATTAAATTATATGTTTTAATTAATTTTGATTCTTTTTCATCAAATTCTTCTAATCTAAGCATTCTTCCTTCACTTAGAATATTTTGAAGTTTTTTAAGTAGTGCAACTTCATATAAACCTTCTTTATCATTAGATGTAGTAGCTTTCTTTTCTATTCTAGAAAGTCTACCTTCAACTATCTCTAAATCACTTAATATTAATTCATAATTAACAATTTCTATATCTCTAGTTGGATCAATGTTTCCTTCAACATGAATAATATCTTTATTTTCAAAACATCTAACAACTTGAACAATAGCATCAACTTCACGAATATTTGCTAAAAATTTATTTCCAAGACCTTCTCCAGTAGATGCACCTTTTACAAGACCTGCTATATCAATAAATTCATATTGAGTAGCAATAACTCTTTCAGGCTTATACATTTCATCTAATGTTTCAAGTCTTTTATCTGGAACAGTAACTACTCCTACATTTGGATCTATAGTTGCAAAAGGATAATTTGCAGCCAAAATATTCTTTTTAGTAATTGCATTAAACAATGTACTCTTACCTACATTAGGTAAACCTATAATTCCTGCCTTAAGCGCCATAAACAACACCAGGCATTGAACCTATTCCAATTGGAACTCCTAATAAATACCAACCAACAATTACTCCAACCCAAATAATAGTTATAAATGTTGAATATGGTACCATATATTTTATACTTCCGAACAAAGTAACCATCTCCCCTTTATTGTATTTCTCCATAAATGCAATATATATTACAAAATATGCAAATAATGGAGTCAATCCATTTGTAATTGAATCAGCAGCAGTATATATTACTTGTGAAAATTCAGGACTAATACTTGCATTCATAAGTAATGGTACTATACTACCTGATAAAATCAACCATTTTGTTTGTGAACCTGGACAAAATAAATTAGCTATAGCAACAAATAATATAACAGCTAATATAAGTCCAATTCCATTAAATCCTAATCCGCCAATAATATTAGAAATAAATGCTGTAATTACTTCTCCAATCTTACTTTCTTCAAAAACATTAATAAATAATGATGCAAAGAAAATAAGAACAATTATACTACCTATTCCATCTAAAGAATAACCAAGTGACTCAGCAATATCTTTATTATTTCTAATTGATTTAGTCATAAAACCATAACCAAGTCCTATAATTACAAAAAATAATGTTGCTATAAATATAAATCCTTTATTAAATAAAGAATTTGCTCCAAATAACATATCTATATATCTTGTAGCACTAGAATCTAATAAACCACCACTAAGTGGTAAACCAGGTATAATCATATAGACTATAATTAATAAATAAACAATACCTGCTCCAAGTCCTATAATTAATCCTCTTAATTCTTTATTTGTTATTTTAATCTCTTCTTCTTCCAAAGCTTCATATCTTGGTAACTTAGGCATAATCTTTTTTTCAGTTAATTGTGTAAATACTAAAGAAACTAATATTAACGCAAAAATCATTATATATAAGAAAAAGAATATACCAATTTTATAATTAGAATCAATAGTTTTAGCAGCACTCAATGTAATAGATAATAAACTACTATCATTAGCACTTAAGAATAAATTAATTCCTGTACCAAATGACAATGATGCAAACGACGCAACTATTCCACCTAAAGGATTTCTTCTACCATATTTAAATAACAAAGCACCAATAGGTAACATAATAGCATAACCAATATTACCTAACAACGAAAACAATAAACACATAAATACTAATATAAATGTTATTGTATTTTTTTTAGAATTTCTAGTTAATAGTGTAAAGAACGATTTCATAAATCCACTCTTTTCAAGCACACCAATACCTATCAAAACTATAATCAATGTAGATAATGGATCAAAATTAACAAATCCACTTACAGCAGTACTTACAATATGTTTAATACCACTTATACTAAATAAATTTTTAACTTCAACAACATTATTTACCAAATCTCCAGTAACTTTACTTACTGTTGCATATTCAGCTTGAACATTCAATAAATGTAAAAATCCACTTAAAAGTATAGTAGCGAAAGTTAAAATAATAAATGTCATAATAGGACTTAATTTTATTTTCTTCTTAAACATTAGTATTCCTCTACTTTCTTAAGTTTCTTATCAAATTCTATTCTATCCATCATTATAGATCTACCACAATTAATACATTTAATCTTTATATCAACACCTACTCTAGTTATTTCCCAAAGATTTGTTCCACATGGATGTGGTTTCTTCATAATGACTTTACTTCCTATCTTATACTCTTTATTCATATTAATCTACTTTCACTTCTATTTTTAGAACATCAAGAATTCTTTCTAAATCTCTTTCACTATTAAAAGGAATAACAATTTTTTTATTTTTAATTCTTACTCTATTTCCTATAGTATCAGTTAATGCGTCTTCTACATAACCAAATGGATTAGGTTCTTTTATTCTAACAATAGCTTTTTTTCTTTTATAATCAGGATTATTAGCAATACTTTCTAATTCACGTACTGATATATGATCATTTTTAATCTTTTCTACTAATTCTTTTATTAATTCTTCATCTTGTAACTTACTTAAAACTTTAGCATGTCCCATGCTTATATAACCATGAAGAATTTCATACTTAACACTCTCTGGTAAAGTTAAAAGTCCCAACATATTAGTAACATAACTTCTACTCTTACCAATCTTTTTAGCTAATTCTTCTTGAGTTATATTTAAAGCTTTAATTAAATTATTATAAGCTTCAGCTTCTTCAATAGCACTTAAATTCTCTCTTTGGATATTTTCAAGTAATGCTATTTGCATCATTTCTTCATCACTAAAATCTTTGATAATAGCTGGAATAGTTTCAATACCAACTAATTCACACGCTTTAGTTCTACGTTCTCCAGCAACTATTTCATACCCTTTAATGCTTTTAGTAACAATAATTGGTTCTAAAACACCAAACTCTTTAATAGAATTAGCAAGTTCAACAAGCTTTTCTTGATCAAATGTTTGTCTAGGTTGATAAGGATTACTTCTAAGTTCACTAACCTTTATTTCAACAATATCCTCTTTAGGAGTATTCTCAGCTATTTCATCTAATGTTTCAAGTGGATTTACATACAATGATTCATTACTAAATAGTTGTTCTAATCCTTTTCCTAAAGCTTTTCTTTTATTTGTTTCCATTTCTTTCAATCACCTCTTTGGCTAAATTCAAATAAGCTAAAGCACCTTTACTTTTTGGATCATATTCTATAATTGGTTTTCCATGTGATGGAGCTTCAACTAATTTAACAAGTCTAGGAATAATAGTACTAAACACTTTTTCATTAAAGAACTTTCTAACATCTTCTACAACTTCAAGCCCAAGTAATGTTCTACCATCTAACATTGTTAGTAAAACACCTTCTATATCTAAATTAGAATTAACTTTTTGTTGAACTCTCAAAATAGTATGTAATAATTGATTAACACCTTCTAAACTATAATATTCACATTGAATTGGAATTAAAACAGAATCTGATGCCGCTAAAGCATTAGTTGTTAAGATACCTAAGTTAGGAGGACAATCTATAATTATATAGTCATATCTATCCCTAATAGTTTCAAGCTGTTTCTTTAATTGTTCAGTAATAATAAATTCCTTATCTTGAACACTTATTTGAATAAGCTCAATATCTACACCAGCTAAATCTATCATAGCTGGAATAACACTTAAATTCTTAAATGGGGTTTTAATAATAGTTTCCTTAATATCACACTCCCCCATAATAACATTATAAACACTCTTCTTAATCTTTGATCTATTTATACCAAGACCAGTAGTGCTATTACTTTGTGGATCTAAGTCAATTAGTAAAACTTTCTTACCTAAATGTCCTAAAGAACTAGATAAATTTATACTAGTTGTTGTCTTGCCTACTCCACCTTTTTGATTTACTAATGATATAATCTTTCCCACTGCACATACCTTCCTTACCTATAAAATATTTTAACATATTATAAAGTGATTTAAAAGTTAAAAATATTATAATTATTATTTTATTTTTAACTAGACAAAAAAATAGACAACAAATTTGTCTATTTAATTTTCTTTGAAAATCCTAAGTCATTTATAATTGAAGAAATATCTTCACATATTTGTTCTGTATTATATTCTTCAATCCTATGTCCAAATAAGAATATCAATGATTCAAGATTATCATTAAACTCAAGTGCACTATTAAAATCTTTTATATTTTTAATATCTATCTTACCATCTAAATAATTTTTATATGCTATTAAGCTTATAACGCCTGCTAAAAAATAATCGACTTCATCAAGAATAGCTTCATATTCTGAAGAATCTTCTTTATCATATGGAACAGCTTCTTTAATATAATCAGGACATTTTCTCATATAAAATAATACACCAGCAATACCATTAACACTCTCGGCTAATTCTATTGAAGTATTTATTCTCATTTTCAAATTAACATCAGCTTCTTCTTTAGAATAACCATTATCAATCAAATATTTATGAAATAAACACTCAAATATAAATGAAGATGACTCAGTTAAAATATCTCTATCATCAGAATATTCTATTCCATTTGGAATATTAGTATAATGTATAAACTCATGTATTAATGAATAAGCATCATCTAAAGTATGTTGAAGAGGTACATTAATATCCCTTCTTTCTTCAAAGCCAATTATAGTACCATTTTCATCATGTTTAATGATATCATCTTCAATACAAAAAGCATCTTCACCATATATATTTACGTATTCTTCATCATCAATATGATACAAGTTTATAGTTCCATCATTTAATAATTCATCAAATTTAACGGGATACTCTGGATCAATAGTTCCAAGAAACTTTTTAACAAGTTCAATTGTATCTTCAAAAGTATAATATTCGTGATATTCAAGTTCTTCTTCATCAAATGGTTCAACTCCTTCACCAAATTGATATGAAAGTGTTTCTAAAAGTTCTAAATTATCAAGAATCTTTTGTATTTGGCTTTCTGAAGAATAGTCTATTAATACTTTAGCCATTTCTTTAACAGCATTCTTTTCTTTTTGAGTTAATTCATCAAACATTTTAAATATTCTCCAAAATATCTCTTGCAGAAACTAAACCAGTTGCTGCAGCTGCTACAATATTACCAGCTTTTCCAGCTCCATCACCTACAAAATATATATCATAATCTTCTAATTTAAATTTATTATTAGTTGTTATTTCATTACTAAAGAATTTAATTTCTGGTCCATAAAGCAAAGTCTCATCATTATTAACACCAGGAATTATTTGATCTAGTTTCTCAAGACCTTCTAAAATATTAGTAATTATTCTATGTGGTAATACTAAAGACAAATCACCTGCTACGCAATCTTTTAACGTAGGCTCAATAAATCCTTTATTAATTCTCTTCCATTCACTTCTTCTACCCTTTTTTAAATCTCTTAAAGATTGAATAATAGGTTTACCATCACCTAAAGTATTAGCTATTCTAGCTATAGATTCACCATATAATCTAGTATTAGTTACGGGTTCAGTTAAACCAATCTTACAAATAAATGCAAAATTAGAATTATCAGATTTAATATCTTTTAAAGAATGTCCATTTACACATATAAATCCATAATAATTTTCTTTAGCAACAAAACCACCAGGATTAGTACAGAAAGTTCTAATCTCATCAGTATAAGTATTAGTTTTAATAAATATAGTTGGGTCATATATAACATTAGTTATATCTTCAAGAATTTCTTTTCTTACCTCTACTCTTACTCCAATTTCTATACTTTGACTAGTATAAGGAATACTATATTTATCTGCTAATTCTTGAACCCATTTAGCGCCTGTTCTCCCTGGTGCCACAACAACCTTTTTACAAATAATACTTTCTTTATCACCATCAAATATTATTTCATGTTCATTTTTTCTCTTACTATTTATATCTTTAACATCAGAATGTTCATATATATCAACACCCTTTTTTTCTAAATAATCAGTAAATCCTTTAATATATTCAGGTAACTTATCACTACCTAAATGCTTTTGTTTAATTAATAAAAGTCTTGCACCAGTTTTAGCAACATCTTTTTTTATTTTTAAAGCTTCATCCATGTTAGAAGGATATACATCACTATCCATCTTAAATTTAGTAAATATTTTTTCAGTATCATCTATTAAAGCATTAGCTTCACTCATACTCATATATTTAAATAAATCGCTTTTTCCAAGTTTGGGAATAAAATTTAACTTTCCATCAGAGAATGTTCCAGCTCCACCAAAACCAGATAGTATTTGACAAGTTTTACAATTCAAACACTTTCCTCCATTTAATTTCATCGGACACATTCTAGTTTCTACTCTATTTCCTTTATCAACTAAAGCAATTTTTAATTTTTTATTAGCCTCTACTAATTCATAAGCACAAAATAATCCCGCAGGCCCTGCTCCAATAATTACAACATCATACTTTTTCATATTTACTCCTTTATTTTACTTTTTTTCTAATTTTGTATATGCAACTTTACCAACTAAAGTTTTGGGTAATGAATCTAAAAATTCATACTCACTTGGAAGAGAATATTTAGCTAAATTTTCTTCACAATAGCTTTTTATACTATTCATAACTTCTTTAGAAGGTTTAACTCCATCATTAAGTACAATAAATACCTTCGCAACTTGCACTTTTTTAGGATGAGGTATACCAATGACTGTACATGTAAACACATCAGGATGAGAATTAATTACAGTTTCTATATAACTCGGATATAAATTATATCCATTAGAAATTATCATTCTTTTAACTCTTTGTTTAAAATAAACAAATCCATCTTCGTCAATACATCCAACATCTCCAGTATGAAGCCACACTTTTCCATCTTCGTGTTTTTGTAAAGCATGAATAGTTTCTTCTATATTATTTATATACCCAAGCATAACAGTAGGTCCATTAATACATATTTCTCCGTCAACATTATACCCTACTTCTTCATGTGTTCCTATTTTCACAATTTTATATCTTGTATCTGGAAATGGAATTCCAATAGAATTATCTCTATATTCACCTGTAGGTGTTGCACAAGTAGCTGCAGAAGCCTCAGTTAAGCCATAACCAACTCTAACTTCAGCACTACTTCCATGTTCTTTAAAATATTTATCAACTTTATGTTTTAAATCTGAAGACATAAAATCACCACCAGAAATAGCACATTTCAAATAAGATAAATCTTTCTTACCCAATTTCATTTTTAATAAGCTTTCAAACAATGATGGAACTGCACATACAATAGAAATTTTATGTTTACAAAGTAATTTACCAAATTCTTTAGGAGAAAAGTTTGGTACTAAAACAACTCTCATTCCACAACATAATGTAGTATGAATACAAACACCTAATCCAAAACCATGGAATATTGGAAGTATTGCCAAAATAGACTCTCCTGGTCCAGATTGTTCAATCATTTTATGCGAAGCAAGAGCAAGTGCATTAAAATTATAATTTGAAAGCATTATACCTTTTGGAGAACCACTAGTTCCACCACTATATAAAATAACAGCTGGATCTTGAGCTTTTCTTAAACAAACAAATTCTCCATCATAATCATATCCAAAATTCAAAAACTCTCTCCATGTCATAATATCATCAGTATGTTCAATTTTAGGAGTTTCTCCACGAGATCTAAATTTATATATAAACTTCTTAATATTTTTTAAATTATCTCCTACAGAACCAACAACTATTTTATTAACATTTGTATTATCAACAATCTTACGTACTTTTTCATATACTAAATCAAGCACAAATAAGAAATTACTCTCTGATTCATTTAAATATAACTCAATCTCATTTTCAGCAGATAATGGATGCACCATACAAGCAATAGCTCCAACCATATTAACCGCATAAAACATAATAACCGCACTAGGAGTATTAGGCATACAAATAGTTACTTTATCATTTTCTTTTACACCTTGTGCTTTTAAAGACCTAGCTGTTTCTCTTATTTGTTCATAAAATGTTCTATAAGTACAAGTACTACCATAAAACTCATATGCAACATCTTCAGGATATTTAGAAACCGCTTCTAATAAATATCCAACCATTGAAGATTCACTATATTTTAAATGATTACTTACATCTTTATAATATTTCACCCATGGTGTACTATTCCTTAATTTCGACTTTTTCATCTGCTCTATCCTCCAATAATTTTGGATGTTCTATAATGTATTGTAAATATTTTAAAGATTTAGCAAAATAATATCCATCAGCAATTCTTTCATCCATATTAATACCAAAATCACAAACATCAATTATCTTTTCTTTTCCTTTATCATCAAGAACTTTTTCTTTATGTATTTTACCCATAGTTCCAATAATTGAACTAGTACCAAAGTTAACTATGTTATGATAAATTGACTCAATACCAAAATTACCTAAATTTGAAAGTATTGCAGTACTATAATATAAATTATCTTTTGTAAAACTTTCAGGTAACCATCCATGATTATCCATTATTTTTAATATTCCTATAATAAATACTCTCAAAAACTTAGGAAATTTACCAATAATATCAACAACATTATTAGTTCCATCTTTTTTCTTATCTTTTTTTCCATCACGAACTTTATGTATTCTTTTAGAAATTTTGTCTCTTAATGTAAAAATATTATCATCAGGATCAACAGTAATATTTATCATTACTTCTTCACTTTGATCTTCAAATGCAACTTTAGCTACAAAAGCAAGAATAACATCATTTCTATCATAAAAAGTTCTATTAGCTATAAATCTATTCATTAATGGCCTATTGTATATTGTTTTAGCAAATGCAGTCATAAATGCATGAAAAAAAGTAATCTTGTTTTCAGGATCTTCTTTTTTCTTTTGTTCAATATATTTAAATAAATTAGTAACATCAAATTTTTGATTAATATAGACATCCGCATCACATCTTTCAGATTTAATATCAATCATTATTTTATGAAAACCATCTATATCTCTAACTTTCTTTCCATCTTTTCTATCACCAAATCTTCTTTTCATATCTACCTCACATAAATATTATAGATAATTTGGTCTTTAAATGCAAGTTAATAGATTAAGTAAGAAAAACATAAGTATAATACATTAAGAATATAAGTATCATAATACTTCCTTCTAATTTAGAAAGTACTTTATCATTTCTTGCAAACAAATAAAATACAACTACAGCCACAACTACAGCAGCAATATCAATTAAGTTAAAACTTGATGAAGCAAACCCACCATATATTAATAATGGCAGACCAAGAACAATTCCAATATTAAATATATTTGTTCCAATAATATTACCTAATGCTATATCAAATTCACCTTTTTTAGATGCAACTATTGTCATTGTCATTTCAGGCAATGATGTTCCAATTACAACAACAGTCATAGTAATCAATTTTTCACTTACACCTAATAATGCTGCCAATGTTTTAGCATTATCCACAACTAAATCACTCGAATAAACTATAACAACACAACATACAATAGTAATCAATATAGATACCCATATATTATATTTAGGTTTAGTGTACTCAAATATGCCCTGTTTAGATTTAATAACAGAAACAATATAAAATATAAATGCTGAAAATAAAAATATAAAAATTAAACCATCTGTTCTATTCAATATAAAATTCATATTATTTTCAAATATATAATGAAACGCAATTGATAACGCAAACATAATAGTAGTCAACAATAGTATTGGCAACTCTTTCTTAATAACTTCATCTTTAACTTTAATTGGATTAACAAATGCGGCTAATCCAATAATTAATAATATATTAACTACATTACTACCAAGTACATTAGCAAGTGCTATATTTCCACTTCCACTAGATATACTATTAAAAGATATAGCTAACTCAGGAGCACAAGTTCCAAAAGCTGCTACTGTAAGAGCTATCATCATTTTAGACACTTTAAAATTATTGGCAAGAGAACTAACCGCATCAACAAATAAGTCAGAACATTTTACTAACAATACAAAACCAATTAATAGCAAAACAATAGTTTTAACATACTCCATAAACTCACCTATTCTAGAAACATTATAAAACAAAAATCATTCTTTTAAAACAATATTTTCACTTATTAGTGTAAACTAAAACCTTTAGATTATTCTAAAGGTCTTCATCTTTATCATATTGTTCAAATAACTTATCAATATTTTTAGTTGGCAATAACATATAATTATCTTTATTTATTTTAATTTCAAATTTCTTATCATTATGTAATAATTCATCACCATCTATACACCATGATGGAGGAACTTCATCAAATTCAAATTTAATGTTATCTGTTTTATAATACTTAAACACAGGAATATTATTAAGTTCTCTTCTATTTAAATAATGAACAGCTCTTATAATATCCCATTTATTTTTAATATTACACAATAATACTTCAAACTTATTATCATCTAGTTTGACATCATTATAAATATTATTAACTCCACCAACTCTATTACTATTAGTTATAAACATAAATGAAAATTCATCTTCATGTGTTTCACCATTTACAGTATACTTTACTTTATAAAATTGTAAATGTTGTTTTAATTGTTTAATCCCATATATAACATATGCAAGTTTCCCATATTTTTCCTTAAGTTTTCTAGGAGTTGCATAAGAAATATCCACCCACGCGCCTATACACGCAACATATACAAATGGGTTGTCATTTATTAGACACACATCAATATTTTTTCTTGTTCCATTTAAAAGCATTAAAGTATTTTTAATAGTATTATTAGTCATACCATACATATGTGCCACGTCATTAACACTACCGAGTGGTAAATGTCCTAATAAGATTGGTTTATGTCTTTCTATATTACCAGAAATAACTTCATTTAAAGTTCCATCTCCACCAGCACACAATAGTAAATCAACATCATCCATTTTCTTAACTAACTCTTTGGCATGACCTTTATACTCAGTATAAATAATTTGAGTATCATATCCATAATTCTCAAGTAATTTATAAAGTCTTTTTATTTCATTTCTATTTGTCAGTTTTCCACTATTTGGATTATAAATAACAACACATTTAAGCATAAAATCATTCCTTTTTATTAAATATATTATATCATTAAAAAATATATAAGTAAAATTCAAAATAGTATAATTATTTATTTTATTGTAAAGAATAATATTATGATATACTTATATAGTTGGGGTCAATATGAAAAAGAAAAAAACAAGTTTTATAAATAAATTTTTTATAATAATTATATTTTTAATATTAGCTACATTTTTAATAGGATGTGGATTTTTATATTACATTTATTTATGTTCTCCAGAATTTGATCCAGAACTTTTATATACAAAAGAATCTACTAATATTTATGATTCTAAAGGTGATTTAATTACAACTATTGGTACAGAAAGAAGACAATTAGTAAATTATGAAGAGTTGCCTCAAGTACTAATAGATGCAATTATTGCAACAGAGGATTCAAGATTCTATGAACATCATGGATTTGATATATATAGATTTGCAAAAGCAGGAGCTGGTTTCATAAGTGGAAAAGATGCTGGTGGTGCTTCTACTTTAACAATGCAAGTATCAAAAAACTCTCTTACAAGCACAGAATCAAAAGGATTTGATGGAATAGTAAGAAAATTCAAAGATATTTATTTATCAATGTTCAAAATAGAAAAAAATTATTCTAAAAAAGAAATAATGGAATTTTATGTTAATGCCCCATATTTAGGTTCTGGAACATATGGTGTAGAAATGGCATCAAAAACATATTTTGGAAAAAGTGTTTCTAACTTAAATTTAGTTGAAGCAGCTACTATATCTGGCTTATTTCAAGCTCCAAATGACTATGATCCTTATTTAAATTCAGAAAAAGCAAACAGTAGAAAAAATATAGTTATAGATTTAATGTTAAGACATGGATATATTAGTAAAGAACAAGCTCATGAAGCAAAAATAAAAGAAGTAAAAGATTTAATATTAGAACAAAATACAGAAGTAAATGAATATCAAGGTTTTATTGATACAGTAGTTCAAGAAGTAATTGATAGAACTGGAGATAATCCATATGAAACATCAATGGATATTTATACAACTATGGTTAGAAGTAAACAAGATGTAATAAATGACTTTTATAAAAATCATAAGTTCAAAGATAATAAAGTTCAAGTAGGAATAGGAATAATTGATAATGAAACAGGTTCAATAATAGCTGTAGGTGCTGGAAGAAATAAAAAGTCTGCTTTATCACTTAATTATGCTACTCAAATAAGCAGACACCCAGGAAGTACAGCAAAACCTTTATTCGATTATGGACCAGGTATAGAATATTTAAATTGGTCAACATATACACCATTCACAGACAAACCAGTTAGATACACAAATGGTGGAACTATGAGAAATGTCGATGGAAGATATCAAGGATTCTTAACATTAGAACAATGTTTAGTTAGATCAAGAAATACATGTGCTCTACAAGCATTCCAATCATTAAGTAATTCTAAAATTGACAAATTTGTAACTTCCCTTGGTATAAAACCAGAATATTTAAATAATACAAAATATATAAATGAAGCACACTCAATTGGTGGTTTCACAGGTGTTTCTCCAGTACAATTAGCTGCGGCTTATGCAGCATTTGGAAACGGAGGATATTATACTGAACCACATTCTATAAATAAAATCGTTTATAAAGATAGTAAGAAAAATCATGTAGAAGAATACAATTTTAAGAAAACAAAAGTCATGAAAGAAACAACAGCTTATATGATTTCTTATATGCTTAAAAAAGTAACATCATCAAAAGTAAAAGTTAGTGGTACAGATATATCTACTAAAACAGGTACAAGTAGTTATGATGAAAAAGCACTAAAAAGATTACACTTATCAACAAATGTTATTAGAGATGCATGGACAGTTACATTTAGTCCAGATTATAGTGTCGCAATATGGTATGGTTATGATGAATTAACTAAAAAAACATATAACACAGCAAATCATGCATGGAGTGAAAGAGTCAAAATTCAAAAAGAAATTGTTAATAATGTTATGGAAAAAGATTCAACATTCACTCGCCCATCAGGTCTAGTAGCGTCTAAAGTTGTTGTTGGTACAAAACCTCCAAAACTACCAAACTCAAGTACCCCTTCTTCAAAAATAAAAACTCATTTATTTATAAAAGGAACCGAACCAAAACAAACAGTCGCATATGAAAAACCAAAAGTAGAAAATAATGATGATGAAGAAAATATTCCAGATGAACTAGCTCCATAAAAAAATATATAGTCGCAAAACTATATATTTTTAATTGATATAATCTACAATCATACCTTCAAATAACTTATTATAATTTAATTCTTTTATCAAATCCTCAGGTTTAAATATATCATCATTTCTTTCTATCAATTTAACTTCATCATCAGACAAAACTTCATAAACAAATTCTGAACAATAATATTTATTTCTATGTAATTTAATTTTAAAATATGCAAGTAATAATCCTAAAATATTATATCCTCTATTATTTTCTTTTATATTTTTAACTTTCTTTTTAATTCTATTATATTTTTTTCTTGAAATTTTAACCTCATAAATAGCTATTAAAGAACCTTTATTAGTAAACAAACCCTTATCTAATTCTTCATGATTAAATACTCCATAAAAAGGAAAATATTTATACTTTCTTCCAAATGAATACATATGTTTACATTCTTTATCAAAAGAAATTGAAACATGAGAATATTTATCATGAGTAAGTAATTTGATAGTTCTAGCAATACCACTATATGTTTGAGTTAATACAATATAAATACTCTCCATACTATCTTGCATTCTCCATAACACTTAAATATGTTTGAGGAACTCCAATATCAATATGAACTCTTTCACGAGTTACAGGATTAATAAAATCCAAAGAATTAGCAAGAAGCATCATATTTCTAAAACCATCTTTTTTACCATACTTTCTATCCCCAAGAATTGGAGTATTATTATCTTGCATATGAACTCTTATTTGATTTTTTCTACCTGTTAAAATATTAATCTTTAATAAAGAATATTGTTTATTATAATCTAATCTTTCATAATGAGTTTCAGCATATTTACCATTTACTTTATCATCAGAACTATAACTATATAATGTTTTAGTTTCTTTCAAATATGATTTAATAACTCCGTTTTCACCAGTAATACCATGTACAATTGCAATATATTCTCTTTTAACATTATCCCAATTTAATTGTAAATTATCTCTCACCTTTTCACTTTTAGCAAATATTACAAGTCCACTAGTATCTTTATCTAATCTATGAACAACAAATATTTTTTGATTCTTTTTATGTAAATAATCAAATACCATAGAATATAAATTATCTCTATAATTATCACTTTTAATGGTAGGTATTCCACTCTTTTTATAAACAACAATTAAATTTTTATCCTCATAATATATCTTTAATTTTTCTTTTTTCATACTACTCCTATTAATGTAAAAATTGACTAAAGATCAAAATAATAATTCCAATCAATAAACCAAGTTTTAATTCATTATCTTTAAAATGTTCTTTTATTTCACATAACAATTCAAAAAATGCAATATATATAAGCATTCCCAAAGTAATAGATATAAGTACTCCAAGAACATTATCACTCATAGTAATATTAAATATATTTAAAAACATCACACCAAATACACTAGATAAAGCAAGAACACATAACAATATAATCTTTTCACGAGTATTTTTAATCAATGAAGATATTTGAATTCCAAGTGGAATATTATGAAAAGAAACGCCTAATGCCATAAATACTCCCATAGAAATATTATTTATAGAAGTAGCATATATTCCAGTACCTTCTACTAAATTATGCAAAAATAATGCTATAAAAGAAATAATACCAATATGTTCCATATGGTTCTTTTTATTAGAATGATGATGATCAGGAACAAATAAATCAAGTGATTTAAGTCCAATTATTCCAATTAAAATATATAATAATATTAACCATTTATTTTGAATAGATTCAATACATTCAGGTAATAAATCAAATAATATTAAACCAATAATAATTACAAATGAAAAACCAACAGAAAAAATAGTCAACTTTTTTTCATCTTTAATAAATTTAGTAATTAAGTACCCTATAAAAAAAGATAAACCACTCAATATAGTAATAATAAATGGTAACATATTTATTCACCTCAAAATCATATAGATTATATCATTTTTTTATAAAAAATAGTATAATAACATTATGAAAAATATAGAATTATTACAAAAAATGATTGATGAGTCAAATAACATAGTGTTTTTTGGCGGAGCTGGAGTATCTACAGAAAGTGGAATAAAAGATTTCAGAAGTAAAGATGGACTTTACAATATGAAATATAAATATCCTCCAGAATTAATATTAAGCAGCGCTTTCTTTTATGAAAAAACTGATGAATTTTTTAAGTTTTACAAAGATAAACTAAATTGCTTAGATAAAAAACCAAATATAGTACACAACTATTTAAGTAATTTAGAAAAACGTGGTAAATTAAAAGCAATAGTTACACAAAATATAGATGGTTTACATACAAAAGCCGGAAACAAAACAATTTATGAATTACATGGAACAATTTATAGAAATTATTGTATCAAATGTAGTAAATCATATGATGCAGAATATGTGTTTAAATCAAAAGGAATTCCACTATGTGAATGTGGTGGCATAATTAAACCAGCAGTTGTATTATTTGGTGAAGCACTACCAAACTTTGAATTTAATAGTTCAATAGACGCTATCAAAAAAGCAGATATGTTAATAGTGGCTGGAACATCACTAACAGTATTCCCAGCAAATACATTAATAAATTATTTTAATGGAAAATACTTAGTTATTATAAATAAAAGTACAACTGATTTTGATAATAAAGCAAACTTAGTAATAAATGAAAACATGAAAAAAATATTTAGCGAACTTCACTAAATATTTTTATTTTATATAAATTTTTTATCTTCTCTTGATTTTTGATTTACCAATTTTATTGTAATTATATCAGCACATATAATAAATACTATAAAAGCTATAACGGCTTTAGTACTTTCTTGCATTACCAAATAATCATATATACCATGAATTAATACTGGGGTTAATAATGCTAAAAATTTATTTTTAAATGCACCAGGTAATTTATTTATTTCAAAATGTTTAGCAACAGATAAAAATGCTCCCATAAATATTCCACATGTAGCATGTAAAGGTATAGATGTTATCGCTCTAAATATTCCAAGACCAACTCCACCTTCATAAACATATAGAAGATTCTCAAACAACGCAAATCCTAAAGACACAAATGTAGCATAAACTATCATGTCAAACGAAGAATCAAATTCTTTATTATTATAACCATACTTATATAAGAACAAATATTTAAAACCTTCTTCAATAAATGCAATTCCTACAAATATATATATTATTCTTTCAAATACACTTAAAGTATTAATATCAGTCACTTTTAAAAATGGAATAAAGCCACTTAATATAAGAGAAAAGATTAAAGTACATACAGCAGCAGCTGCACCACATCCTAATAACTTTGCTAACAATTTAAGTGGTTCCTTTTCAGTATCTTTCTTATAAATGTATAATCCAATCAAAAAGACTGGTAATGAAGCTATATAAAATTCTATAGACATATTTATCACCCATTATTAAAATTATAACAAATAAAAAAGGAATAATCTATGAAATTATTCCTTTTAGCACACCATATGACAATATCATCATAATTATACTAGCCATTATTATTCCACCTAACGCAGCAAAAAAAGATTTTTTTCTATCCATATTTAACAATGAAGCAATTAAACATCCAGTCCAAGCTCCTGTTCCAGGCAATGGAATACCAATAAACAATAGCAATCCAAAATAACCAAACTTCTCAATTTGACCTTTATTTTTATCAGACTTTTTATGTAACCATTTAGCAAACTTATTCATCCATTTAATTTTACTATTTTCCATCCATTCTAATATTTTATTAATAAATAATAATATAAATGGAACTGGCAAAACATTACCAAGAATAGATATAATATATGCTCTAACTGGAGAAACATTCAAAAGCGAAGCAGCAAGCAATCCACCTCTCAATTCCAATATAGGCAATATTGATATAATAAAAACAAGTACTTCTTTTCCATACTTCATTGCAAGTAAACCACTAAATAAATCTATAATACTATTAATTAAACTTTCCATATTCATCCCTTACATAAAATACACATATAATTATACCATAATAAATAACAAAAATAACTATTTGTGATAAAATATGTAAAGAGGCGAATTATGAGAAACAAAATTGGAATATTTGATTCAGGTATAGGTGGTCTTACTACTTTAGAAGAAATAAGAAAACTTTTACCAAATGAAAGTTATATATATTATGCAGATTCAAAACACAACCCATATGGTGAAAAAAGTGATGAAGAATTATATAAAATAGTAAAAGACATTGTTAATAAATTGTTAGAAAAGAAAGTAAAAATAATTGTCATAGCATGCAATACAGCAACTACTAGATGTATTGAAAAATTAAGAAATGATTATCCTAAAGTACTATTTGTCGGAACAGAACCAGCAATAAAAGTAGCATGTGATAATGGATACAATAATACTATTGTTATGGCAACACCAGGTACAATAGCATCAGAAAGAATTCATGATTTAATATCAAAAAATCAAAGAGAAAATCAAAATATATATCTTCTTCCATGTGAAGGACTAGCTAATGCAATAGAAACAAATGATTTAAAAAGAGTAAGTAAATTATTACATGAATATTTAGATGAGTACAAAGACAAAAGTGTTGACTCTGTAGTACTTGGTTGTACACATTATCCACACATAAAAAAGAAAATTTTAAATATTCTTCCTAATGTTAAATTAATAGATGGAAACATTGGAGTAGCAAACAGAGTAAAATATTTATTAGAAAAAAATAAATTAATAAATAAAAGTAAAAAAACAGGTACACTAGAAATAATAAATAGTAATAATGAATAATTTGAAAAGTGGAACATCATCTTTTATGTTCCACTTTAATTTTATATTTAATTGAATTACATTTTGATACTACTTCTTGGTTCATCAGACTTTTGTAATAATTTTTTATATTGATCATAAGCATCAATTTTATAGTTAGTTGCATAATTATAAATATCACCTATTGTCATACTAGAAAGTTTACCCACAAATTGTGTCATCTCTTCTTCAGATAATGCTTTCCATAAACATTCAAAAGAAATACATTCTGTATAAATATTTGTTCTACCACTTACATAAAATCCTGGATGAACACAATGAGGACTATTTTCTCTTTCACGTTTCAAAGCAGATTCAGGTATCAAATAAACTGTTGCATACAAATAACCGCCTGGTTCTTGTTTAAAATACACATCTAAAATACTACCATTTACCTCTTCTGTTACATGAATATAATAAGAAGAATCTACAACATAAACATTTGTATATCTATTTGAAGTTACAACACTTACATCATTTGTCCTAGCATAACTACGTTGAAAGCATATAGGACTTTGTTTATCATCCTGTTTAAAGTCAAACAAGTAAGATTCCTCTGCTTGTTTATCATGTAAGAATATATCTCTTTGCTCAAAACTATCAACACATAAAAATCTTTTTAAAGCATCATAAAATGATTTATATGATTCCGTTTCTTTAAAATTAATTGCATCAGGATAGCTTGCAATTAAAGCATTATTTACTTCATTATTCATTATTAATTTCTCCTCTAATTAGTTACATATTATAACATGAATCGAATGATTTGCAAACAAATTAAAAAGAGTTAAATATTAACTCTTTTAGTTTTTAAGTCCTTTTAAACCTTTACATCCTTTAGAACCATTAAATCCTTCTAATATATTTGAATCAAATGATCTTACTTTTTTACTTTTATGTTTATATTCTTTAATAGCTATTTGAATCATTTCATCTAATAAATCACTATATTTCATGCCAGCTTCTTTCCATAAATAGAATGATAAACTTCCTGGTATTGTATTAGGTTCATTAACATAAAATTTTTGAGTTTTAGAATCTATTAAATAATCAATTCTACAAACGCCACTAAAATTCATAATTCTAAATACTTTTTTAGAACAATCTTGTATTTCATTAGTTAATTTATCACTAATTCTAGCTGGAATAATTCTACTTGTTGAAGCCATACCCTTACTAACAGAACCAGTTTTTTTAGCATTTCCTAAATATTTATCAGCATAACTTAATATTTCATCTTCGCCCATTACTTCTTCAATTGGACTAACTTTTTGATATTCATAACTTCCAAGAACACTATCATTTACTTCAACTAAATTTTCAACAGCTTTTTCAACTACTACTTTAGTATCATAACTAATTGCTGTTTCAAGAGCTTCTTCAATATCCTTTTCACTTTTAACATAAGTTATACCTACACTACTTCCTAAAGTTGCAGGTTTAACAACTACTGGATATCCAACTTTTTTAATATTTTTTAATATTTTATCTTTATCTTCAGTATATTCGTTATCAAAAAACCAAGTATAATCAACTACTGGAATATCATTAGAAGCCATAATTTGTTTCATAGCAACTTTATCTTGACCCAAAGCAGCACCCAAAACATGAGAACCAACATATGGAACACCAACAGTATCTAAGTATCCAGCTAAAGTTCCATCTTCAACATTATTACCATGCACAACAGGAAGAATTACATCAACATCAGTAATATCTTTTCTAAATAACCCAGTAGTGCATTGTAATAAATAAGAATTTTCTTTCTTATATAAAGTTACCTTTTTAGCATATTTTTTAACATTATTAAAATCTTTAAAAGTTTCAATATCTAATAAAATATGTCCAGTATACCAAGTTCTATCTTTTGAAATATAAATTGGTATTATTTCATATTTACTTTCATCTAAATTTTTAATTGCTTGTAAAGCAGAAATTATACTAACCTCATGTTCTACAGTTTCTCCTCCAAATATAACTCCAACTTTTATTTTCATAAATTACTCCATCTCCTACTCATTAAATATATCTGGTAAATCATTTTCTAACAATACATATGTTTTATTATCACTTAATTTTCTCATTAAAGGAAAAGCTTCCTTTACATCATTTAATATATGTATTTTCTTTAAATCATATTTTTCTTTTTTTAATCCTTCTAATATAGGTCTAGTTTGCATTTCACCTACTAAAATAACTTCATCACAAACTTTAGCAATTTGACGTCCAAATTCCATATTCAAATTATGTTGTTCTTCTCCTAATTCAATCATACCAGGAGTAACAATAATTTTCTTTCCATCCATCATTCCAAGAACATCAAGTGCCATTTTAGAACCTACTGGATTAGAATTATAAGCATCATCTATTATATCAATATTTCCATATTTTCTTAATTGCAATCTATGTTCAACAGTTTCTATTCTTTTAACGCCTATTTGAATTTGTTCTAAATTCATTCCTAAATTATATGCCATAGCTATAGCTTGTAAAACATTATATACATTAGCACTTCCAAGTAACTTAGTTTCAAATTCACACTTTTTCTTTTTATCTTTAAAAGTACAAGTAAACTTAGTTCCTCTATTTGATAAACTTATATCACTAGCACATACATCAGCATTTTTATTACCTATTGACACCCAAACAACTTTACATTTACTTTTAATTTTATAATTTCTTTGGTATTCATCATCCATATTTAAAACAGCAATTCCTGTTTCAGGCAAAGAATCAATTAATTCAAATTTAGCTTTTTGAATATTTTCTCTACTTCCAAAACTTTCTAAATGTGCAGTTCCAATTGTAGTTAAAATACCATATTGAGGTCTAATAAAATCACATTTTTGTTTTATTTCTCCTCTTTTAAATGCTCCCATCTCAGCAATAAATACATCACTAAACTTATCTAACTTATTATTAATAGATATCATTAAACCATTCATAGTATTAAAACTCTTTTCAGTAGCAAAAGAATTAAATTTAACATTTAAAATATCATTTAAAGCATTCTTAGTACTAGTTTTACCATAACTACCAGTAATACCAATTCTTTTTAAATTAGTCATACTATTAAGTTTATTTTTAGCAAGTCTTTTATAATGATTAAATACTATTTTTTCAATAGGTCTATTAATCACATTAGCAATTAACACAACAAATACATTTAAAAACATTAAAAGTCCTGCATAAGTACAATATAAATATAAAGGATATTTATCAAAACATATAAACATAGGAACTATAGCTATAAGATATAATATTAGCATAGTTACATATAATCTTTTAATTCTAGCAGTAATAACCAAAGGTTTTTTAGATTGTTCCATTTTAACTTTTTTACTTCTGATAATATAAGCTATTATATAAAATAATGAAAATACAATTAACAATATAGTATCATTATTCTTTATAGTTGCAAAACCAATAAATAAAGCATCAAATATCAAAAATGTTTTTAATAGATTATCCATTATCCATTTAAAATATCTATTTCCATCATTATACCAGTTTTGTTGTAGCATATGCATAGCTTTTCTTGACTTAAACATCAAATAATAAAAATATGGAATTAACGCAAGTAAGAAATACCATTTCATTTATCTTCACCACCTATAAAATTTTTAAGTACACTTTTAGTTTGCTCAAGTCTTTCTAAATAAGCATAATGAGTACAACCTTCATATGTAACTAATCCACAATTATCAATCATTTTTTCTAAATCTAATGCATCATTATAACTAACAGCTGCATCATTAGTTCCCCATATTAACAATGTAGGACACTTTATATATTTAAGTTTATCAGTCAAATCATAATTAACATGTTTAACTAATATTTTTCTCATCATTTCACTAGCATTTCTATAATCAGTAGAACCAACATATTTTTTAATAGTACTTTCTAGTTTATTCAAACCAGGAACTTTTTTTAATACTTTAAATATTTTTTGTTTAGTAGTTAATTTTTTATTTTCTACTCTATATGGACAAGCTAATAATACTAATTTTTTTGTTTTATATTTAGTAGCAAAACTCAATGAAATCTTTCCACCAAAAGAATGACCAATCAATATAGGATTATTCATCTTCAATTCTTTAGTTAATTCATAAACCATATCAGAATAATCTTCAATAGACCATACTTCATTAGGCTCAGCACTATCCCCAAAACCAGGTAAATCTATTATAAGCACATTATATTTCTTAATAAAAGGTTTAGCTATAGGCATCATCATTTGTATATTTTGACCCCATCCATGTAAATAAACTAAATTTGTTTTAGACTCATTATCATAAAATTCATAGTTAATATTAACTCCCTTAATATTTTTTCTCATAATAAAATCTCCCAATATAAGTATATCATAAAAAGAAACTCTTAGAACCATAAGTACACTTTATTGACAAGAAAAAAGTATACAAAACGTATACTAAATTCTAGCATTCATCAAATTACTTGAAGAATATCTTCTAAGTCCTCTATTAAATATTATATAAGAAGAGCTTATAAATAATATACAAACAACAACTAATATAATAAAGTACATCAAATTAAACTCTCTTAATACACTAACAGGTAAATAATTAACTATTCCAACTGGTAAAATACTATAAAGAATAATATTTATTCCGCCTTTAAATATATCACCAGGATAAGTAGAAAACATTATCATAGAACTATTCATATTATCAGCAATCATATCAGCTCTTACAATCCAAAAACTAAGTGAAGAAAATATGATAGCTATACTTGTTAATATTAATCCACCAGTAATACAAAATAATGTATATAATGGTAAAACTCTAATATCATATAAAATAACCATAACAAGTGCAAATATTAAGTCACCTATCGCAGAAGTTTTAATATCAGATGTAATAACTGACAATAATACATTCTTAGGTTGGACTAAAAAAGTATCTAAAGATCCTTCAGTAATAGTTTCACTTAAACTATAAGCTTTTTCAAAAAAGAAATGAGATACACCATATGTTCCAGATGCAATTCCCCATAATAAGAATATTTCTTTCATAGTAAAACCACCAATACTATCTTTAATAGATAAAAGAACAACCCACTGTACCAAAAAACTAGCATTATTAAGTATCATAAAAAATACATTAGATAAAAATGATACTTTATTTAACATTTCTCTTTCTAAAGCATATTTAATACTAAGTAAACATACTCTAATTTGATTTTTAACCTCCATTAACATTTAATTTCTTCACCCCTTTCTTGTAAATGATTTTACATATTAAACTGCAAACAACAATGTAAATAATTTGTGCAATAAAAATTTTCAAAAACATACTATAACTAAAATCAACAAATAATTTAGCTGGACCATAAGAAACTACATAAATAGGACTATAAGACAACATTCCTCTTAATTTAATTGGAAAATATTCAATAGGAAATATAGTTCCAATCACAATTATAACTTTACTATATAACCAATAAAATGGCATAGCATCTTCAACTTTAAAACTAAAAAGTCCTATCATCAATATAAACAAAATGTTAATCAAAATAGCAAAAATACAACTAATTATTAAAAGTATAATATTAATAAAATTTAATGATGGAATATGTCCTACAAATAAAATACCAATCATTAATGATGAAATAACATATATAAGTGCTGATATAGTCACATTACCTAAATGATTAGATATAACATATCCAATATAACTATATGGTTTATTTATATTATAAGCAATATTGCCATTCTTAACATCAGTACATATTTTCTTACATAACTTTCTACCACTAAGTATATTCCATAAAGTTTCAGTAACTATAACATACCAAATCATTTGTTCTACAGAGTAACCATTAATAATCTCAGAAGGATCACTATAAATATATTTCCATAAAGATATTAAGATATAAACTATAATATATGAGCTTAAACATCTAACAAGTATATTAGTCATATATTGTAAATTACTTTGAAGTTCTGACTTAAATATATAAAAATATTTTTTCATATTACTTACCTTTTTTATAAATAGAACTAATTATTTCTTCTAAAGGAACATTAGAAATATTTATATCTATAATATTATCTGGATTTAATAATTTAATAACATCAGTAACACTTCTTTTAGTAATATCTACTTCTACTTTTAAATTATATCCTTTATCCTTAAGTACATTTATTCCTTCTTCATCATTAATAGATACTTTTTCTTTCATCTTAACTTCAACTATTTTTTTATTTAAATAATGATATTTTAAATTCTCCATTGAATCATCAAGTACTACTTGTCCATTATTAATAATGATAACTCTTTTACATAATTTCTCTATATCAGAAACATCATGACTAGTTAAAAATATAGTAGTTTTATATTCTTTATTCATTCGTTTTATAAGAGAACGAATATTTTCTTTAACAACTGGATCTAATCCAATAGTTGGTTCATCTAAAAATAATACTTTTGGTTCATGTATTAAAGATGCAACTATTTCGCATCTTATTCTTTGTCCTAAGCTTAAATTTCTAACTGGAGTATTTATAAAATCATTTAATTCAAATAGCATAATTAATTCATTGATTTTCTTTTCAGCTACACTATTTGGTATATCATAAATTGCTGCAAAGAATTTAAAATTATCATATGGTGTTAAATGAGTCCATAATTGTTCCTTTTGTCCAAATACAGTACCTATTTCATAAGCAAGTTTTTTTCTTTCTTTAACAGGATCAATTCCCATTACTTTAATACTTCCACAATCAGGATATAAAATACCAGTAAGCATTTTAATAGTTGTACTCTTTCCTGCTCCATTAGGTCCAATGAATGCTATAATCTCGCCTTTTTCAATATTCAAATTAATATTTTTAACAGCATGAACAATTTTATATTTAGGTTTAAACATAGATTTAATACTACCCTTAAAACCTTTTTCTTTAGTTTTTACTTTAAAATCTTTTGATAACTTTTTAACTTCTATTATTGACATATAAATTCCTCCTTTCTAATAAAAAAACGTATACTTAAAATCTGAATATAAGTATACGTAAAAGTAACAAATATTCATTCATATTTTAAGATTTCATAGCTGTTAATAACATGACAAGAACGCTTACGCATTCAACATATAAATCTTTTAACATAAACATTCTCCTTTCATATTTGTTGACTCTATTAAAAAGACGAAAAAAGCACAAAGTCAACTAATTAGTGACTCCGTGCTTAAATGACGTGTAGGTTTATCCCGAGATAGCTCGACTATTCTTATATCTCCTCACTTGCCTAAAATTATACACTATTTTTTTATTTTGTCAATCTATAAATTAAGTTTTGTAGAATCTGTTAATTTTCTTTCATGTTTTTTAGATGGTTCATTAGACAAACATGAATTATAATTTGTTACTCTAGATATTGTTTCAATAATACTTGGTTTAGAAGTAGCCAATCTTTTAAGTCTCAAAGCATACTCAATCATTTCAGCATTATCACCACAATGTTCTAATATTTCTTCACTATCTCTAAGAGCATTCTCGCTAGATAATACTTGATTATCTAATATAACATTTATTTCTTCAATAAGCTTAGATATTTCTTCTCTATCATCACCAGAATCTAAAGCTTTCTTTAATGCATTTCTATCTCTAAATAATTTATAAGATGTTCTTCTCTTTCCATGACTATCATATATTAAACTTAAAAATGGAAATCTCTTTCTACTATTCCTAACATACTTTATTATTTCACTTATATTCTCATCAAACAAAACATCAATATCAACTAATCTACCATTTGCTACTCTACCTCTAGAATTATGTCTATTAATATCATTCTCAGCATTATACTTATCAACCATATAATATGCACCTAAATAATCAATAAATTCTCTATTAATTCTATCAGCTTTAATTCTTGCATATAATTCAAAAAGTATATATGGATAATTACCATTATAATAATTCATATTAGTATATGAAAGTAAAAAATCTTTAAAAAACACTATCTCATCATAACTAGGATATACTTTAGTATGTAATCTTTCAGATTGAAATAAATGTTCAAATTCATGAAATATAGTATTAAATAACAAGCATGAACCACTATATGGATAATCACTAAAATCATCAATTAAAGATGTAGATATAGAAACAACATGTTCACGATAATAACCACATACATCATTTCTACTTCTAAACGCAACATTACATTTAGTATTATTTTGAATTGCATAATTACTAACAAAATCAATTACTATTTTTCTTGCTAAATTAGTTGACATATCTTTATGATAATAAATAACATTTCTTAAATATAAAAGTATATATTCTTGTGGAATAGTTGTTAAACTATAATTAATAATAAAACCTAAATCTTCAACATCTCTAATACTTAATACTCTATTATCAAACTTAGATAATTCATTTTTTAATTTATTTTCATAATCAATATCTTTAATATAAAAGTCTATTATCTTTATTAAAGAACTAATATAATTTCTAGTCCATTCATCATTTTTGCCATTTTGTAAAGCAACTTCAAGCATATTTTTATATTCTTTTATTAAACCATAAAAGTTAGTAAATAAATTATCTTTGAATCCACTTTTAGCTAGTTCAAAAATATGAGTTATTAAACCTTCTGGTATCATAGAATTAGAACTTAAATAATAATAAATTTGGTTTGATAAAATATTATCTAAATTTTTATTACTACTTTTTACTTCAAATATATTTTCCATTGCTCCCCCATTTTATTATTTTTACCCCTTTAAAAAGTGAACATATTATACCACAAAACACTAAAAAAGTCCACACTAATGTAGACTATCAAAAAACTCTTCTACACTTTCTGCAAGAATATATTCATCATTTAAGTCAATATTATCATTTAAAAAATTAATATAAACTACATAATTTTCATGTATACAATAGTAACCATTGTAAGAATCACATCCAAATGGTATATAACCTTTAGGTATAAAATAATCAGCTACATCAAAAATACTATCATCATCATCCTCATTAAAAGACAATAATTTATTAAAGTCATTTTCTTCTTCATCATATAAAGTACATACGTATGGAGTTGGAAATCCACCATTATTCTCACTCATTATTTTCTTTAAATATGATGGAAACTCTATAGAATATTTCTTTTCAAATTTATCTATTGCATCTTTATCATTAAGTTTTTTACTATATTCCCATTTAATCATTTTCATAAATATCACAATAAATATTTTATCATAAACTAAGAATGTATAGAATATGTTGAATGCTTTTTATTTCACTAAAATTAATGTATAATAATTTTGGTGATGTATATGAAAAAAATAGTATTAGCTTCAAACAATAAACATAAAATAACAGAAATAAGTCAAATACTAAATAATCAAGAAATAATCACAATGGAACAAATTGGATTTGATAAAGAAATAATTGAAGATGGAACTACTTTTTTAGAAAATGCACTAATTAAAGCTAAAACGATAAGTGAATTTATAAAAGATAAAGGATTAGATTATGATGTTTTATCAGATGATAGTGGTCTTTGTTGTGAAGCATTAGATGGTAAACCTGGTATTTACAGTGCTAGATATAGTGAAAATCATAATGATAAAGCAAATAGAGATAAATTAATAAAAGATTTAGAAGGTAAAGATAAAACAGCTTATTTTAATTGTACTATGGTTCTTTATCACATAGATGGTACATATGAACATGTAGATGGTAAAACTTATGGTAAAATTATTGATCATGAAGTTGGTGATACATCTTTTGGCTACGATTGTATATTTTTATCTGAAGATTTAAATAAAACATTCGGAAGCGCAACTAGTGAAGAAAAAAATAGCGTATCACATAGATTTAGAGCTGCTAGTCAATTAAAAGAATATTTAAGAGAAAAAGATATGAAAATAATTGGAATAGTAGCTAGATCATATTGGAATAAAGATAATCAAAGTATATTACAATTTTATGAAAAAGTAAGAACTGCCTTTAGTAGATATGATAATGTCGCATTGATTGGAATTATGCCAACAGACGAAAGAACTTACACAGAAATAACTAGAGGTGATGATAAACTTGATAATGTTAAATTAAACTGTGTTTTAGATAAATGTGATGGTTTTATAGTTCCTGGAGGTACATATCATCAAAATTTAGACGAATATGTTATAAACCATGCTATCAAAAATGACAAACCATTGTTAGGAATTTGCTTAGGTTTTCAAATAATGTGCAGTATGTTCTCAAAAGAAAGAGAAAGATATGATATGACTATTGCACTACCAAATAATGATCATTATAAACCAAATATCAAAAATGCACATAAAATTAAAATAAAAGAAAATACACTATTAAAATCAATTCTAAAAGAAAAAGAAATCAATGTTAATAGTGTACATCATTCATACATAAATAACGAATTAAAAGATTTAGTTATTTCCTCTTATAGTGAAGATGGTGTAATAGAAAGTGTAGAATATCCAAATAAAAAATTTATAGTGGGATTACAATGGCATCCAGAAGTAATAATGGATAAAGATAGTATTAAAATATTAGATTATTTTGTTGATAAAATGTAAAGAAGTTAGGTGTCCTAACTTCTTTTTTAAAACTCTTTGTTTTTATAAATTTTAACAGATATAAAATATGAAATAATAATTATCAATAAAGAAATAATTATTGTAATAACAAAAAATAAATTACCAAGAGAATCAAAATAATTAATAATTTTATCAAAACTTATCATTCTTGATAATACACTACCAATCATACTTATTCCTATAACCAAACCAAATATTATTAGTCTTCCGTTCATAGCTCCATATTTATACATCAAAGGATATAATAAAGATACAACAACTACACATGCAAATACAGAACCAACTAAAGTAGAAATTATATTACTCATATCTAAAGATTTATTACTATAACCAACACCTAAAGCTAATAAAAATGATATAACAAGTAGAAATAATATAACAATAAATGTAGAAATATATTTAGCTTTAACTGCCTCTTTTCTACCATTAGGCAAAGCAGAAACATAAGTATTAAATTTATTAAACTCGTCATAACTAAAAGTAGAAACAAACATCATAATACTAAATATAGGCATAATAACTAAAATATCAGAACTATTATCTTTAATAGCTAATAAACTCAATGCAACTAAAATAACAAATAAAATTTTAGCATTTGATCTTACAACTAATAAATCTTTTTTAATTAAACCTTTCATTTTTCTACCCCCTTTATTACAAGTAACATTAATTCATCTAAAGTAATATTATCAACAATAGAATTTTTATATTTCTTTTTAATAACATTCTTATCTTTAACTAATATTTCATAACTATATTTATTTTTTCTATATCTTAAAATATCTTTTTTATCTAATTTATTAAATAATTTTTCATCACATTTTAAAATACCATAATCATCAATAATATCATCTTTATTTTCATTTAAAATAATATTCCCTCTATTAATAAATATAATTTTATCAGCTATTTGTTCTAAATCACTTGTTATATGAGTAGATAATAAAATAGTATGTTCTTCATCTTCAACAAATTTTAGGAATAGATCTAATATTTCACTTCTCACAACTGGATCAAGTCCACTAGTAGGTTCATCTAAAATTAATAGTTTAGGTTTATGAGATAATGCAGTAATAATCTCTAATTTCTTTTTCATACCTTTAGATAGTTCTTTAATTGGCTTATCTAATTGTAATTTAAATTCGTTAATATATTTATAGAACATCTCACTATCCCAACTACTATAAATACCACACATTATTTTATCAATATCTTTAGCACTCAACACTTCAGGGAAAAATGATTCATCTAAAACAACACCAATATCATTTTTAATACTTTCATCAGTATAATTTTTATTAAATATTTTAATATTGCCTTCATCAATTTTAATAATATTTAAAATACTCTTTATAAAAGTAGTTTTTCCTACTCCATTCTCTCCAATTAGACCAACAATTAAGCCAGATGGTATTTTAAGTTCATCTAAATCAAGTTCAAAACCATTCTTATATTTTTTCCTTAGTTTTTTAACTTCTATAACATTTTTCATTTTTCTTCACCCCAAATATACTCAAATGTATCAATAATATCTTTTTTATCAATATTATATTTTTTAGATATATCTATTATTTTATTAATATAATCTTCTATCTCTTTTTGCTTTTTTTCAAGTGACAATTCTAAATTTCTAGGAGCAACAAAGCTACCCTTTCCTTGTTTAGTAATTATATAGCCTTCATTTTCTAACTCATCATATGCCTTTTTAACTGTCATAACACTTATTCTTAAATCTTGAGCTAAGCTTCTAATAGATGGAAGACTTTCATCTTCTTCTAATTCATTAGACATTATTTGTTCAATAATAGAATTTTTAATCTGTTCAAAAATTGGTGTATAACTATTATTACTTATAATTAAATTCATAACATACTCCTCATTACATATAACATTATATAACAGTGTATAACAGCTGTCAAACTATAAAAAAATTATTAAAGAATTCTTTAATAATTAATTATCTAAATCTTCTTTCAGAAACATCTTCTTCGTTATATCTTCCATCATCAAGAACCCAATTAGATTCTAATTCTTCAAGACTAATTTCACGACTAATAGTTGGTTTAGTAGTTACATCTAAAACAAGTATAGCACTAACTCCATTTCTACGCACAACATATTTAAATATTTGATCAACATGTTTTTGATTATTTTCACGTTTAACTAGAAAAGTCCCAACTGGATAAGGAAAACTCACAGTAAAAGGATTATTCATAATCACACCCCCTCAAAATTCAGACATATTATACCACAAAACATTAAAAATTAAAAGAAAAAATTGAAGGTAAGAATTGTAAAATATAAATAGACAAGATATAACAACATAAAACAGCAATTAATATCTTTCTATTTTCTTTAAATTTATTATTAAACTAATAAACTCCAGTTAATATCATACCTAATATAAAAAGCAAAAAGCAAAAATAAACGAATAGTTTAATACTGCTCCCACTATCGCTAATTATTAGATTACTCATTATTACATTAGCTCTAAAAAACCAAAAAATAAATATACCAAAAAATTCATAAATAAATCCCCAAAGATAAAATAAAGACTTGATACATCTATATCAAGTCTACATTAACGAACATCATGTTCGACTATATCTCTATGGCAGGGGTAGAAGGACTCGAACCCTCCCCAACGGTTTTGGAGACCGGCATGCTACCACTGACACCATACCCCTAGCACAAAAACAATTATACTATATGTTTTTTAGATTATCAACAAAAAATGAAAAAATCCAAGAAATTATTTTCTTGGACCTCTGTCACCATTTTGTAACTCCCTACTATTAGACAAATAATCAACATAGAAATTTATAAGTCCTTCTTCATTCATATACTCAATATTAGCACCCGTAATTTGCAAATTACTTTTAATAGTACTAATAAGAGATGATCTATCAAAGTTACTTATTATTTTACGATAATTAGTAGGATCATTAGGATTTAAAGACCTTCGTGTAAATCTTTCAATTACACCATAACGATAAAAATCATTTAAAGCTCTTCTTAATTGTTCAGGACCATATTTTTGAAGAGTTACATTACATACTGCATTTAAACTAGTCGCTAAAGAGTTCCCAAAAGACAAAGAAGTAAATCTATTAACTAATGTTTCTAAATCAATGCCATCTACTCTACCAATTCTCTTTTCTACAATATCATAAATCATATTAAACATATCTCTACTTGATACATTATTCTTTAATCTACTTTTCAAATTTTCATGATTAGATGTAAAAGAACTATAATCACCACTATTTATTGCTTTCAATATAGCATATTTAACTTGTTCAATACCATATTTAGAATATGTAGCCGTTACAGCTTTCATAAAAATATTTTCTTTTTGAGCTGGTGTTAATTGAAAACTTATATTATAATTCTTACCTGCTTTTTGGAATTGACCTCTACTAAATCCAACAGCTTCTGAATATGCAGTTCTAATACTATTATAATATTGATTATTTCTAAACAAAGAATCAAATTCTTTATTAAAGTCATCAATACTAACTCTATCTCTATACAAATTTCTATTAATAAAAGTTGCTATTCCACTAGCCATTTCATGATTATATGAAAAACCTTCTTCATACATAACACCTAATCCATTATAATTAGGAACAAATGGATTAGTTTTATTCAATCCAGCTTTTATATATTTATTATTATTACAAAAATCTATAATTCTATATGCATTTTCAACATCCTCAATAGGCAATCTAATTACAACATTATCATTTCTTAAGTCCATTCCTACTTTTGAAGCATGTGCCATATTTAGTGAAGCCATAAAGCCAAATAATTCATTAACTCCTTTAGCTAAATGATCATAATCAATAGGAATATACATTTTAATATCTCTTATATCTAATAATTCAGCTCTATTAGTAAATTGACAAAAATATTTCCAATCTTCAGATTGAAAAACACTTACACCACGAATATTTCTAAATCTTTCAATCCATGTATGAAATATATTTTCTATTGATTTTCTTTTATTATGATCATTTTTTTTAATATTAACTCTTGATAACAAATAATACACATCATCAGTTGATAATTTAGTATTATTTTGTTTAGCAATAGAAAGCATCATGTTTAAGAAATCATTCATTTCATTAATTCTTGGAGAATCTAAAGAAATACCTGTATTAGGTAAACTATTCATCTTTATCTTCCTCCAAATCAAGTTTTAAATCAGTAACTGTATCTTCTAAAGCATTTTTAATCTCATCAGTATTAATAACTACAGTATCATCTAAATCTTCAATATTATGAATTGCTATACCAGTTTTTCCTTCTGAACTTTCATCTTCAATTACTATAGTTTCATTTCCATATTTTAATGTCTTCATAAGCATATACTCCTTGTAATTATTATATTATAGAGAAACACTAAAGTAAAATTATAATGTAAAGATTTACACAATTACATATAATACTCTAGGTGATTATATGTTAATTAATTATACAACTAAAGAATTAGATATGTGTGCTAGATTAATGAGGGCAGAAGCTTTAGCTGAAGGAGATCTTGGAATGCTAATGGTGGGAAATGTTATTGTAAATAGAGCAATAGCAAATTGTCTAGATTTTAAAAATATAAGAAGTATTAGAGATGTTGTATCATCAAGTAAAGGTGGTTTTGTAGGATATAATAGTCCTCTTTATAATAGTGGAAGTGCAACATCAAAAGAAAAAGAATTAGCAAAAAGAGTTTTAAAAGGAGAATACTATTACCCAGCTACAAATGCATTGTGGTTTTATTCTCCATCAAAAAATACTGAATGTAAGGGTACATGGTTCAATCAAAGAAATGTCGGAAGATATAAAGGACATTGTTTTTATGCTCCAGACCCAGGTGTATGTAAAGAATTATATTAATGATTTTACTATAATATTATGATATAATGTACTCACGAGGTAACCATGGAAGTACTTAATTTTATAATAAATAAAATAGCTAGTTTTTATAATACTGGAAACACTATAAATGGAATAATAGCAACTATTTTAGCAATATTAGTTTTTCATAAACCAATATATTTTTTAATTGGTTTATTTTTTACGCGTAAATTTAAGCCAGCAAAGAAAAAACATAAATACGCTATTATGATAGCAGCAAGAAATGAAGAAAAAGTAATTGGTAATTTAATAGATAGTATTCACAAACAAGATTATCCTAAAGATTTATTAACTATATTTGTAGTTGCAGACAACTGTACTGATTCAACTGCAAAAATAGTTAGAGATAAAGGATGTATTTGTTATGAAAGATTTGATAGTGAACATAAAACAAAAGGATATGCACTAGAATTCTTAGTTAACAATATTAAAAAAGATTATGGAATTGAATCTTTTGAAGGATACTTCATATTTGATGCAGACAACTTATTAAAAAAAGATTTTATTTCTAAAATGAATAATGCTTTTGATTCAGGAGAAAAAATAATCACATCGTATAGAAACACAAAGAACTTTGATGAAAACTGGGTTGCATCTACATATGCAATACATTGGATAAGATCAATAAGATTAAATCATAGAGCTAGAAGTGTTTTAAGATTAGCAACAAATATTCAAGGAACAGGTTTTTTATTTTCAAATGAAGTTATTAAAAATGGATGGCACTACACTTCTCTAACTGAAGATAGAGCTTTAACAGCTGATGCAGTAGCTCAAGGATATCAAATAACATATCAAGATGAAGCAGAATTTTATGATGAACAACCAACTAGTTTAAAAATAGCTTGGAGACAAAGACTTAGATGGTCAAAAGGACACTTACAAGCATTCGCACAAACAGGTCCATATTTATTTGCAAACATTTTTTTAGGAAAACATTTTATCAAAACAAAATGGAGAAAAATAGAAAAAAAGAAAAATAAAACCATAAAAGACTACTTATTATCATTTATTGAATCAATAAGACATAGATTGGCATCATTTGATACTTTATCACAACTAACACCTATTTCATTTATAAATTTAGTAAGATGGTTAGTATTCACAGTAATAATTTATTGTTCATACATTTACGTTAATGGCTTAGAAACAACTTATATATTTGATGGAAGTAATTATTTATCAAAATTACTTGGTAATATTTTTAATTTTAATTTGTCAGCTGGACCAGGATTTCACGCAATGTATTTAGCATTCATATTATGTGTTTTTTATAGAATTATTTATAGATTATCAATAAATATAAGTAATATGCTAATAGGTATATACGTTCTATTTATAGAAAGAAAAAGAATCAAAAAAATAAGTTTAAAAAATAAAATACTTTTCATATTAACATGGCCAACATTTGATATTATTGGAAGATATACTACTTATATAGCTTTGTTTAAAAAAGTTACATGGAAACCTATCCCACATAATAGTAAAGTAACAATAGATAACGTAAAATAATCAAATTTTACAATAAAAGTTTAATATGATATAATTTAAGAGATTTTTAGAGGTTGAGATTTTATGGCAAAAATTTTAGGAGATATTATTACTTTTTTAGGTAGTTTATATCCATGGTTAAGAAAATTTAATGCAATATTAGGTGCTGTATTAGTTTATGCAGTATTTTATAGGAAAATATATTTTTTAATAGGAATGTTCTTTACAAGAAAGTTCAAGTCTGCGAAAAAGAAACATAAATATGCAATAGTTATTGCAGCAAGAAACGAAGAAAAAGTAATTGGTAATTTAATAGATAGTATTCACAAACAAGATTATCCTAAAGATTTATTAACAATCTTTGTAGTAGCTGATAACTGTACTGATTCGACTGCGAAAATAGTTAGAGATAAAGGATGCATATGTTATGAAAGATTTGATAGTGAACATAAAACTAAAGGATATGCACTAGAATTCCTATTTGACAGAATTGAGGAAGATTACAAAAGAAATTCATTCGAAGGATTTTTTGTATTTGATGCAGACAACTTATTAAAAAAAGACTTTATATCTAAAATGAATGATGCTTTCGATTCTGGAGAAAAAATTATTACATCATATAGAAATATAAAAAACATTGATGAAAACTGGATTACAATATGTTTTGGAGTACACTGGTTAAGATCAATTCGTGAAAACCATAGAGCAAGAAGCGTTTTAAGACTTGCAACCAATCTTCAAGGAACAGGATATTTATTTGCTAGTGAAGTTGTTGAAAACGGATGGCATTACACTTCATTAACTGAAGATAGAGGCTTTACAGCCGATGCAGTGTCACAAGGATACAGAATATCTTATCAAAATGATGCAGAATTTTATGATGAACAAACTCCAAATTATAAAGTTGCATACAATCAAAAATTACGATGGTCAAAAGGTTTATTAATAAATTTTAAAGAATCAGGACTTAAGTTATTTGCAAACATATTCTTTGGAGAAAAATTCGTAAAAGTAAAATGGACAAAACAACAAAAAAAGAAATATCCATGGTGGAAAAAAATATTACTATCAATTAAGCAAAGATTTATGATGTATGATACATTTATGCATCTACTTCCAACTAATGTTATAAATATTTTTAGATGGTTAACTGTTTCTTTATTCTTCCATGCATGTTATTGTTATTCACATGGATTATCATCAACTAACCTTCTAGCTGGTGGTACATATCTTGCAAAAATATTAAGACATTGGTTTAATCCAATGGTAGAAATACCTGCTGGACCTAAAGCATTTTTTGTAGGATTATTAATATTTATTTGGGCTCGACTATTTTATAGAATTGGAGCATACATTGAAAAAATTGGTATTTACTATTACGTTCTATTTATGGAAAGAAAAAGAATCAAGAAAATGCCAATTAAGAACATTATTAAATGGAGCTTAACATGGCCAATATTTGATATAGTAGGAAGATATACAACATACATAGCATTATTTAAAGACGTTGGCTGGAAACCTATTCCACATACAAGTAAAATTACCATAGATGATATTGCAAATGAACAAAAACAAAAATAAAAGAAACTCATTAATTTTGAGTTTCTTTTTCATTATCATTCTTTGAATTATTTTTTTCTAATTTAACTTTTTTAAAATAATTAAATTTAAGAGCTAAATCATTCTTTTTAGTTAAATAACTTATTAAATAGTTTTTATCTTCTAATTCTTCAGGATCAATCTTTTTATTGTTAGTAACCTCTGCTCCACTAACATAAACATTTCCATCATACCAAGAATAATCACTAAAGAATACTATTCCTTCATAATTAGGATTTAATGCATCTTCTCCAATATAATTGTTAACATTATGTTTAATACCAAATAAATTTAATACAGTTGGTAATATATTTAATTGAGAGGTAACTTTTTTAATATTAGTTTTTTTAGTATCACTTGACCATATAAAGAATGGAGTATTATTTATTAAATTATTAGATGTATTTTTATACTTATCTAAAACACTTTGATCTTCAATTGTATATAAATAATGATCAGTAAATGCAATTATAACAGTATTATCTAAAACACCTTTTTCTTCCATCTTTTGAAGTAATAATTCAATCATATAATCAGTTTCTTTAGCTTGTCTTTTAGCACACTCTTCATCACTCATTTGACTAAATTCAATCTTTATTTCATCTATAGATTGACCAGTACTATTAGCTATCTCTTCTTTTTCTTTTTGGATATCTTCTTCATATAATTTCTTACATACACCTTTAGTATTAGTAAATGGTAAATGAGGACTATAAGTAATAATATAATCTACAAATTTTCCTTCTTCAGGAAACATCAGATCACTAAATTCTTCATTTAAAATTAATTCTCTATCTAATTGATATTCATTATTCTTATAATCAAACATATCTGCTAAACCATAATAATTATCATAACCCCAATTCTTATAGTTAACAGTTCTCGAATAGAATTCTCCACTATTCATATGAAATGCATTAACAGAATAATCTAATTTTTTAAATAAATGAGCCATAGAATAAGGAAAATTATTTTTATTAAATGTATAAGCATTCTTAGTATATGAAAGAGGTGTAATAAATCCAGTGTTAACAGCAAACTCTGAATTAAATGTTGAACCTCCCCCATTATAATAAGAATAATGATTAGTAAAATTGTATGAACTATTCATTAATTTATATATTGTCGGAGTATTTTCTTTAGATACAAGCCAAGTATCCATTCCTTCCATTTGTAAGAAAATTACATTTTTTCCTTCAAATTTACCAGTATATTTGTTTTTATGTTCTTCACTCTCTTTAAATGCTTCATCTAAAAAAGCAACATCCTCAGCATTTTCTTTTTCTTTTGTTTTTAAAAATGTTATATAAAAATTTCTAATAGTATATTCATATAAACCACTTATTTTCATACTTTTATTATTATCATTAAATGAAATATATATATTTCTAGGATTTTTCCAACTAGACCATGTTAATGTACTATTAGCTTTTCCCAATGAAAAAGGAACAATCAAATGTAAAACGATAAATCCAGCTAATATAATACCTGCATTTTTATAATTATTCTTTTTATTTTTAGGAATATATTTATACCCATATACAATTGCAATAATAACTATAATAATAGAAACATATACCCAGGGATTGCAATTCTTCAATGTGTCTAACATATAAGACTTACCTTCACTAGCAGACTCAACTAAACTAAAATCAAAAAAAGTCTTTGTCATAGAATAATAAACATTATTCACTAGAAACATAGTTAAAAACAAAGCATTAAAAAGCAAATACAATATTTTATTAAATACACCTTTAAAACTTGTTGATAATCCTACAAATAATGCTATCCATATTGTACTAAATAACACCGGCGCATAAAATGCTATAGTTACAAAGTCAATATCTTTTCCGAATAAAAAAGTGAATACATCCATTAATACAAATGGTAAACACATCATTATTATATATTTATATTTAATATAAAATTTCTTAACTTTTTCTAAATTCCTTTTCATTCTTTGAAAAAACATGGCTTTTTTAATTTTCTTTTTTACTTCCATATAAATCACCATTCGAATATATTATACTCGTTTATATTATTATTTTCAACTATCGTGTCTTCTATACACATAGAGTTAACTTTGAAGTTTACTTTCACCAGTTTTATAATCAATAGTTATACCCGGCTGTGCATTATAAACAAAAACGTTAAATTTTATGCCTTCACCATTATCTTCTAGAGAATATGCTTCCATAAGAACACCACTAGCTAATAAATTTTCATCTTTAAATATTGGTGTAACTCTATATAACACATGATTACCTGTAGATTTAATATAATTAGCAACCTTATTTTCAAAATCTAACATGCCAACTGTATTCATATATCTTGTACATGTAATTAAATTGTTTTTATTAGCATTTTCTCCAGTAAGTTGATATCCAATCAAATGACATCTATTATATAAATACTTTCCGTCAATATTATCATATTTAACAGTGTGCCATCCTGTAGGTTTAACACTTCCAATACTTCCTCTAGGTTCAGTTGGCATTAAATCCTTCCCTATACTAGCATAAGCTTCTCCACATCTACCAAGAGAATCAAGTTCACTATAAACTTCAAATGATTCACCACTTTTAGATATATCTTCGAAATTAGGTTCATTATTATTAATAATCACATAAGCAGAACCATCATATTCAGGTATCTCATTTATATTAGAAACACTGTTTATTTTGTTATTATCAAAAGCAAAAGACTTATTACTATCATATAAGTAATAAGCTCCAATAATTATTACAACTAATATAATTTCTACTAACTTACTTTTACTACTTTTCATATATATATAATATCATATTTTAATAAGTTAAGGAATTAATAATTTCTGTCCTACACTTAATTTGTCACTTGATAGATTGTTAATATTTTTAATTTTATTAACAGTTGTGTTATATTTATTTGATATTTTCCACAAAGAATCACCACTTTTAACAGTATATTCTTTTAAATTAGGAATAATTAATTTTTGATCAATTTTAATTGTATTAGACGACAAATTATTAGCTTTTTTAATATCACTTACAGTTACTCCATATTTATTAGCAATACTATTTAAATTATCTCCTTTTTTGACAATATAAGTTATATTATTATTTGTAGAACTATTTTGAGTATTAGATGGTATTATTAACTTTTGATTGATCGTTAAAATATTACTCTTTAACCCATTAGCATTTTTAATATCATTAACACTTACTTTATATTTATTAGCAAGATCCCACAAAGTATCACCCTTTTTAACAACATGATATGTTTGACCTTCACTAATAGGAGCAACATATTTAATACCTTTATATTCACTTACAGCTTTTACAACTGCTTCAGCATATTTCTTATAATTATCTCTTATTTGTTTAGCATCATCTTTTGTACTATCAATAAAACCATATTCAACAATTATACTTTCATTATTTGGAGTATCTCTCAACATAAAATAATAATCTTTATTAGGATTACTAGGTAATCTTTGTTGATAATACTTTCTAACATTTTGACCAGTCTTTTCAATCTCATTTAATATTTTTTTAGATAATGTTGAATTATTACGTAAAGAATATATTACTTCAGCACCATCTCCACCTCCTGCATTCAAGTGGTTAGAAATCATAACAACATCCTTACTATCTCCATAAAAATTTCTAGCCTTCCTAGTTCTCTCTTTTGGAGACAATGTCACATCACTATCTCTTGTTAATTTTACAGGTACACCTAATTCTTTAAATCTATCATACATATATTTACTTATCAATAAAGTATAGTCTTTCTCTTTCATTCCGTTTCCAACAGCTCCAGGATCACTACCTCCGTGTGCAACATACCTTTATACACGGGACATAATTAATAAATAATTGAAAGCACTTATATACATTATAAAAAGTGATCATTTTGATCACTTTTATTTTTTTAGATCCATCTTGGAATAAAATCAGTTGGATCCTCTACAACATATTTAATTTCAATATTTTCAATCGGTAATTGTTCATTTAATTTTTCATTTACACCAGATTCAATATAAATATCTTCTAAGCTTGCTTCTTCAATATCTGCTTCTTTTGGTTTATTTCTCAATATCATTTTTTGTCCATTTAATGTTTCAAATTCAAATACTGGATAATGTTTATTATTTTCTATATCATATCTAATAATTTTTCCAATTACCTTTTCCTTAATTCTTTTATCTCTTTTAAATAAAAACATATTTCCTCCTACAACTTACACCCTATATCTTTGTGATTCAATTCTTTATATAATGCATAGGTAAGACACTTTAAACCTCCATGACACATTTCAGAATGTTCACATTCACTGCAATCATCAGGTATTTTATTTAATCTAAGTTCTTTTAAAACTTTACTATTTTTATATAATTCATACATATTATCTTTTAGTAAATTACCAACTACTATTGGCATTCTTCTGCAAGGAACCAGATCACCATTTTCCATTACAGTTAAAAGTGTATCACCTGCAGTACAACCATAAGCAAAATCGTTTGTTTTTTG
>USNG01000004.1 GCA_900556025.1 uncultured Mycoplasmatota bacterium | reverse complement strand
TTCTTCTCTTATTTTTTTAAATATTCATCAAGAAATTCTTGTATTTCTCCATCTAATACTTTGTCTACACTAGATGTTTCATAGTTTGTTCTATTATCTTTTACTAGTGTATATGGACACATTACGTAACTTCTTATCGCACTTCCAAAGTTTACATCCATTACGTCACCTTTTAATTCTTTGACTTTATCATTAAATTCATTTAAATTAAGCATGAATAGTTTACTTTTTAACATTTCCATGGCTCTTTCTTTATTTTTAATTTGACTTCTTTCTATTTGACAAGATGTTACTAATCCTGTAGGTAAGTGGGTTATTCTTACTGCTGAATCTGTTGTATTTACTCCTTGGCCACCACAACCACTAGATCTATATACATCTATTCTTAAATCACTTTCTTTTATTTCTACATTTAAGTTTTTATTTATTTCTGGTGTAACTAATACTGATGCAAATGATGTATGACGTCTACTATTACTATCAAATGGACTAATTCTTACTAATCTATGAACTCCTGTTTCTCCTTTTAAATAACCAAAAGGATAATTTCCTTTAACTAGTAATACAGCTCCTTTAATACCAACTTCTTCTCCATCATTTTTACTTATTATTTCATATTTATAATCATTCTTATCAAAGTATCTTGTATACATTCTAAGTAACATATTAGCCCAATCATTGCTTTCTGTTCCTCCTGCTCCTGAATGTATTTCTACATATGCATTAGATGAATCGTATTCTCCATTCAGAAATGTGGCTAGTTTTAAATCATTTATTTTTGAATCTAATTCTTCTATTTCAGATGTTAATGATTCTAAATCTCCTTCTTCTAATTCAAGTTCTAACATTTCATTTAATGTAGTTACACTATCAAAAATATTATCATACTTATTAATGATAGTTCCTAATCTTTTTTGTTCTTCTAATACTGGTTTTGTACTTTCTATATCATTCCAAAAATCTAGACTTGATGATATTTTATTTAATTCTTCCATTCTTTTCTTTTTATCATCTATTTCTAGTTTATTTTTTAAATCTTCTAGTGAACTTAAAAATTCATTAATTCTTTTTTCTATTTCTTTTGTTTCCATACTAAAATTATATCATTAATGTCAAAAAAAGAATAGGATAACCTATTCTGTTTTATTGTTAGTTGTGAATTCTTTTTTTATTTCTTCACAATAATTTGTTTTATCTTTTGATTTATATTTTTCTATAATAGTATTTAATAATTCATCTTGCATTTCATTTGCAAATCCATGAAATACTTTATCTCCAACTATTGTATAAGGAATACCTGAAGCATCATCTTTAATTAATTCTCTAAATTTATTCATCATTTTTGAATTATCTTCATTAAACCAAGTTTCAAATCCATAAACATCAAAGTAACTACTGTATCTTTTAGATATTTTTTCTAAATATTCAAATTCTTTTTTACAGTGAGGACATCCATCTCCCCAAAATACAAATACATTTACTTTTGAACTATTACAGTCAATCATATCAAGTGTAGCATTTTTTTCTATAGTATTTGTTGCTCTATTAAAAATCATTAATATTAATAATAAACTTACAAATATTAAAGATACACCTATAATTATTAATTTGTTACTTTTTTTCATAATTTACTCCTTGTCTAAATAAACATATTTTTCCATCCAAGTTTTAAAATCATTTACTGATTCATAATAAACTAGATCATCATCACTATCAGCTTTTAGATAAGCTTTATATTCTCCTTTATTATACACTATAACAGATGGATAGTATTTTAAAAAATCATAAATTTTAGTTTTTTTTGCATCTGCCCATTTCATTTTGTAAAATGATATATTATTTTTATTACTAAAATCTTCTACTATTTTACTAAATTTTGCTGATGTTGTACATCCTGGCATATAAATTAATAATGCAAATGAATCTTTATTTTCTATTAGATTATTATATTCTGTGTCAGATATTTCTTTTATTTCTATGTTTGAATAATAGTTATCATTTAAATAGAATTTTTCTATTTTTTCTTCTTTTGTACAACCAATTAATAAACAACTTATTAACAATAAAATTATTTTTTTCATTTTAAACCTCGTGTAAAGTATCAAAGTCTATATTGTGATATGGTATTTTATAGAATTGATATGAAGTATCGCCATATTTATCAGTTTTTACTTCAATATAGTTTTGTCCTTCATAATACCAGTATCCACCAACATTATATATTTTATTTTCATCCCATCCTAGTGAAACTAATAGATTTTTAGTGAATCCTGCATATCCACCACCACCACACATTAGGAAAATAGTTTTATCTTTTGGAAATAGATATTCTAAAATATCAAGTGATTCTTTGTAATTGGCTACATATTTACCATCTTCTATTCTAAATAATGTTTTGCCAGTGTATCCTTCTCCGATTTCTTCTGGTAATCCAGATAATGGTGCAAGATATGGATATGGAACAACTTCAAATCCTTTAACAAATCCTGATATGTAAGAGTCTCCTCCAATATTTTCATATGCTCCATCATCTTTAAGCATTCTCATATCTCTATAAACGCTATCTTCGCGATCTAGATAAAAGTCAATAGTACTTTCATTGATATTTTTATCAATTCCAAGTTGACCTCTTTGCCCTTCTGATAATTCAGGTTGTGGTAATTTTGATAGTGTTTCATTTGTACAACCACACATACAAATAATTAATAAAACACTCACTATAATTTTTTTCATATAATTACTCCTTTCGTTTATAAATATAACTTACTTAATTAAAATTATATATAATCTTTAAGTTGAATTCACTCAACAATTGGTTGAGTTACTTTTCACAACTATTTCCAAGTGATAAAGGAACCTTATATGTTATAGTTTTATTATCATTATTTACAGCTTTTATTTCTAGATATAATTCATTATCTTTGTACTCTTTACATGAACTTGTATAGTTATCTATTACAAATGTTACTGTGTCTAAAAATGTTTCTAATTTTACATCTTTTCCATAAAATGATTCATTACTTACTCTTTTAATAACATTATTATGTGATTCATACAATGTACAATCTACACTTTTATAGACGTTATCATCTTCTTCACCACAATATTCAATATTAGTAATATATATAGCAGACTTTATTTTGTTATATGAAATACTTCCAGATATTTTAAAATCCTCACATGAAGTTGATATTGGTTTAAAGTTAAATGAACTGTTAAGTTTTAGACAATATATAACAATTAAAAATAATATTAATACACAGATTGCTATTATGATGTATATTTTTTTATTCTTTTTGATATTTTTGTACTCTCCATCATAAAATTCTTCTAAACTAATATTGAAGTCTTTTGACATTTGCTTTATTAGAGAAATGTCTGGCATATTTTTACCATTTTCCCATTTTGAGACTGCTTGGTATGTAACATTATACTTTTCAGCAAGTTCTGCTTGAGTTAAATTATTCTTTTTTCTAATTTCTTTTATAAATTTTCCGATTTTTTCTTGATCCATAATTTACTCCATTATTGAATATTATATCATTAATCATTTTCTTCTTCAAATAATCTTCTTTGCATTCCATAAGGATCATCTAAATACATTTTATATGTTCTATATATTTCACTATCTTCGTATTTCGTAACTTTAAAATCATTGTTTAAATCTAATATTTCTCCATTAATATATGATATTAATATTGGTGAATGAGTTGCAATTATAAATTGTGAACCTTGTTTTACTAAATCATCAATAAGATATAATAAAGTCATTTGTCTTTCAGGTGATAAAGCGGATTCTGGTTCATCTAATATATATAATCCATGAGGTATAAATCTATTTTTTACTAATTGTATGAATGATTCTCCATGAGAACAAGCTTGTAAATCTCCATATAATCTTTTTAGTGTTAGAAATGAATTTTCTTCGATTAATCTGTTTACTTCTGTTCCAAAATTATAAAAACTTTCTGCTCGTAAAAAGAATTTTATTTTTGGTGTGTTATAGGTTAAAACATGTAAATAATTATGTAGTTCAGAATGAGTGTCAGAAGATTTGAATATAAAATTATTAGTTCCACCTTCTGGATTTAATCCTAGACTTACAGCTATCGCTTCTATAAAAGTAGATTTTCCAATACCATTTTCTCCGACAAAGAATGTAACTGGTTTATTAAATTCTAATTCTTTGAAGTTCTTAACAATTTCTATATTAAATGGATATTTATTAAAATTATCTATTTTATCTCTATCTAAAACTATTTTTCTAATAAACAAATTACTATTCATTTTTGCCTCCTAGAAAGAGTATAGCATAAAAATAGTATGAATAAATCATACTATTAATTTTTATACATTTCTCTATTAAAATAAAGAGATCTTAATACATCTATTTGTTTAGAATTATAAGTTACATCAAATCCATAATTACTTAAATCTTCAATTAATCTATTTCTTTGCATATCTAATGGTAATGTTGATAAATTCTTATTACTAAATGTACAAATTAGTCCTAGATTACCTATTCTTCTTAATTTTATTACTGCAGATGATGTTGGAACTGTAAATTGATACTCAGTGTAATTTAAATCAAATACCTTTTTAAATCCTCTTGAATTTATCAAATCAATTGTTTTTGTCATAGTACTTTCACTAGTGAATGTGCCGTTAAATAATTTAGAATCTTGTTTGTTAAAACCAGATGTATCTAAATTTTCATACCACATTTTACACTTTTCAATATTGTTAATTAAACCAAAAAATTTTTTATCTTTGTGTTGTGTACCTCCGACTATTTTATGACATCTTAATATTGTACATAGAGGTTCTATTTGTTCTTCTGTTTTATCTCCTAAATCTGATTTTGTCCAATAAATATCATGCTTTTCTATTGTTAAAGTATTTGGTATTTTATGAGCTGATAGTAATTGATAATATTTTTCATAATTACCATCTAATTTAAAATTAACTTCCATTGTATTCATTTTATCACCATTTTGATTATATCATATTTTTATAAAATTAAAGTAAAAGACATTATTCTTTACTTTTAATAATGTCTTTTATTCTGTAAAATCAGTTATTTCTTCTTCGAAACAATCCTTATAATTGTATTCTACATATTTTTTTCTTCTATTTACAAATGTATCTTTTATAGGAATTAAAGTATAATCTTTAAGTATTACATATTCATATGTGAATGTTAAAACATCATCATAGTATTTAGATAACATTTGCATTTTTAATGTTGAAGTTGTTTTTGCACCATCTTTATAATAATCAACTACTTCATAGAAAGCTTTATCTGTTTTGATAATTCTATCATTATAAACATTTAATATTTTTTCACCTTCATAGTTTCCACTAACTTTAGTTTTAGTAAATGGATAATATTTCTTATCATACCAACTATCAAATGGAATAGTTAAAGTATATAAAATATTATCTTTTACCATGTGTAGATTAAATATTAAATCATAATCAAGTTTTTCTCCATATGTTTCTTTACTATATGAATCATACATTTTCTTTAGTTCATACTTAGCATTTGCGAACATATTGAAACCTGCTTGTACTTTGTTGTCAATATTATTATCTCGAATTGTATAGAATGAGTCATCACTTGTTATAAAACGAATGTCTGGTCCATATGGAATTCCAATATTAACAACTTTTAAATCTTCTGGAATATCATAAACTTTAACATAGCTTAATTCATTATTTTTAAGTTTAGCTGGATCAAATATATAAGCCTTATTATTACTTATAAAAGTATACTCATTAAAATATGTATTTTCATTTAATATTTCTCCGCCTTGAAATTTTTTATATTCACTTATTTCTTTTCCACTGTTTTTGGCAGCTTTTTCAATTAGAGAACTTTTTTTATTATCATCTTTATTATTTAAATTATCTTTCCTTCTTAATAATATTATGCTTGTGACAATTATTAATATTAAAATAATACTTCCGACTATTATCCATGTTTTTTTGTCTTTCATTATTCACCTATTTTTTCAATGTATCCAGATGTTTTTTTAGTATACATATCGTCTGAGATTGATTGATATTTTTTACCATCATAATCATTTGTGAAGCCATTATATGCTTTGTAAATTTCACCTGTTTCAGTGTTATAAACTCTTTCATATCCAAGTGTTGCATCACTTTGTTTTTGACTCATAATATCAAAAGAAGTATTTCTCTTATTCCAAGAATCCATTATTCCATCTGATATTTGATTTCCAATTGCTCTAATTTGTTGAAAATTTTTCATAACAGCATCTTGTTGATTATTGAATCCATTAATAAATGAATCAGTAAAGTTAAGTGAGGAACAAATGGTATTTAGTATATCTTGCCAATCTATGAATTCATCTTTTGGAGTTGTAATAAATATCGTGTCATATACATTTAAATATTGTATATCTATTTGTTTACCTGAAACTATATTTTCATAAACATAATATGGTCCTGCGTCATAAACATAAGCAGTAAATATGCCCTCTCCCTCTTTGCCATTTGCATCTTTAAATGTTGCTCTTAACATATCTCCACCTAGACTACTTTTGCCTAAGTTTTCACTTACATTAAAATCTGTTAATGTTGGAAATGTGAATGCTGCTGTGTTATTCATTGTTCCTAAATCATTAAATATTTTATAAAATCCTAAAGTATCTTTTGTTGCTATTACGCTTGTTTTTGCAAATATGTTATCTGGATAATACTTTTGTTGCCACTTCTTAGCATCCTCAGATTTGTTATATCCTTCTGTTTTTAAATTAAAGAAGAATTGATAAGTTGGATTTTGTGGATCATATACTTTAATCGTATAGTGAATATAATCACCTATAGTATCTACTTTCCAACCTTTTGGCTTTTTGATAGTAAATTCATTACTCGTATAAGTTTCTAATTCTACTTTACTAGCAGCAGAAGCAATTATTTTTAAATTATCTTCTGGAGATTTAAAAGTTCCATTTCCCGATAATAATATTGATATTAATGCCACTACTACTATTCCTCCTAATATTAGCCATTTTTTGTCAATCTTTTTTAGCCACTTAAAGTCTATTTTTTTCATATTTCACCTCTACTATTTATAGTATATTTTATATTACTTTTTATAGCAATTAAGTTGCCACAATAATCAATGCTTTTAATGGCAAGTTAGTGTATAATAGTTATTAGGTGATGCATATGAAATTCAATGAAGTATTAAATAATTATATATCTATTTTAAACTCTTCATCTAAAGAAGTAGCTATAAAATCAAATATTTCAGAATCTGTTATAAGTAGATACAGAAGGGGTAAAAGAAAACCTAAAGTTAATGGTAAGCAATTAAATGATTTAATAAATGGTTTATATGAAATTTCAGTGTCAAAAAACATGTCAATAAAAAAAGAAGAAATAGAAAAAAATATAAATGATAGTTTAAATGAAGAAGATTTTAATTATGAAACATTTAGTAAAAACTTAAATTTATTAATTAAAGCATTAAATATTAATATAAATGATATGTCTAAATATATTATGTTTGATTCTTCTTATATTTCAAGAATAAGATATAACAAAAGTAAACCATCTAATCCAAGTGAATTAGCTAATAAAATAACTAATTATGTGATGAGTAAGTATAGTAATAATTTAGATATTTTAAATAGTTTAATAAAAGATGAATTAAATGTTGATAATATGTATAATAAATTATTTTATTGGTTAACTAGTAATCAAGATTATGGTGAAGAGAATATTTCTAATTTCTTAAATAAACTAGATAGTTTTGATTTAAATAATTATATTAAATCTATTAAGTTTGATGAATTAAAAGTACCAAGTATCCCTTTTTATAGAGCTAAAAGTAAAACTTATTATGGAATTGAAGAAATGAAAAAAGGTGAACTTGATTTCTTTAAAGCAACTGTTTTATCTAAAAATAATGATGATATATTTATGTGTAGTGATATGCCTATGGAAGATATGGCTGAAGATATAGATTTTGGTAAGAAGTGGATGTTTGGGATAGCATTATGTTTAAAGAAGGGGTTACATTTAAATATTATTCATAATTTAGATAGACCTTTTAATGAAATGATGCTTGGTCTTGAAAGTTGGATACCTATATATATGACAGGTCAAATAAGACCATATTATTTTAAAAATTTAAAAAATACTGTTTATAATCATTTAAATTATGTTTCTGGAATTGCTGCGCTAAATGGAGAATGTATAACTGGAGAACATAATAAAGGAAAATATACTCTAATAACAGATAAAAAAGATTTAGAATACTATAAAACTAAATCCAAATTATTATTAAATAAAGCAAATTCTTTAATGGACATATACACTTCTTATAATAGTGAATTTATTCAATTTAAAAATAGTGACTATAATATACATGAAAATAGAAAAAGATATATTTATTCTTTACCATTGTTTACAATTAGTGAAGAACTACTTAAAAAGATATTAAAAAGAAATAAAGTTTCTAGTGAAGATGTTAAAAAAATCTTAGAATATAGAAAAGAAGAACTTTTAAATGTTAATAATTTGTTAAAGACAAATACTATTGTTGATAATTTGTTTATTTATGATGAAAAGGATTTTAAAGATAAAAAAATAACTTTATCACTGGAAAATATATTTTATGATAAAGCTATTTATTATAATTATAATGAATATTGTGAACATTTAAAAAACACTTTAAAATTTAATGAAAATTATATTGTTAATGAATTAAAAGAAAGAACATTTGATAATATTTCTGTTAGTATTGTTGGTAAAAAATACGTTGTTATCTCTAAAAAACAAACACCAATTATTCATTTTGTGATTAGACATCCTAAATTAGTTGATGCGATAAATAATTTTAAAGCATTAGTTAAAGAAGATTAAATATTACATTGTTTTCTAAATTCTGTTGGTGAAAGATTATATTTTGGTTTAGAATATTCATATATATTTAATTTATCTCTCTTGCATTTAAACTTTAATTCAAATTCTTCATATTTGTCTTTAACATCTTCAAATAGTTCATCGAGAGAATTATATTCATAGATTCCTTTTAAGTCTGTCCATGCATGTTCAAACCAATAGAGTTTATCATTCTTTTTAAATGTTAAGAAAGTGTGCATTCTTTCATAATCATTATCCTTGTAAACAATTATGTATGATTTCGTTGGATACTTGAAATAATATCTTTGTAATTCTACTTGATCTATACATAAACCTAATTTTGATTTAATTAATTCTTTAGGAGATTGTAAATAACAATCTTTTTTTATACTTGGATCTAGTTTTAAATGTCTATTTCCATATATATCTAGCCATCCATATTCAATATTTTCCATAAGATTCATTATTTCATTTTCATCATAAAAATCCCATAAATTTAAGTTTCCTTTAACATCTACCATGTCTACTGGTTCAATATCATCTAATATCCATGCATATCTACCTACTTCATATTTTCCGCATTTATATTCTATAGGATTAGCATTTTTTAAATTAGCAATAAATTCTTCTGTCATGTAAACACAATCTTTTAATTTACATCTACATAATATTTTTCCATTGTTAGTTTTACTACCTTTTAACAAAGATAATACATCATCACTTACCTTCTGAGTTGTCTTACCAGCATGAATATATAGATATCCTCTATAGTTAGTTTTCCAACTTCTTGTTTCAATCTTTTTAACTCCATTACTTATTAATGAAGCATATGGTTCTTTTATAGTTATTGCTTTCATAGTTGCCTCCATATATATTATAACACACTTTTAAAATGTCCAATGGTCATTTTAATATTTACTTATTATTAAAAATATATTACAATGATTATAGAAAGGAGAATTAAACATGTTAAAGAAATTGAATAAGTTTTTATATTCATCTATTATAATATCTGTAATAATGTTTATTATTGGATTAATATTTATGATATATCCTGATATTTCTTTTAAAACAATAACATATATCTTATCAATAGTATTAATTATTAATGGATTATATTTTGTTATTGAAAAAGAATCAAGTATATTCTTTTCTAACTTTTTAACACTTGGTGTTGTAGAAATATTACTTGGAATTATTATGCTAGTAAATCCTGATATTGTTAAAACAATATTCCCTATTGTTGTTGGTATTATAATGATAGCTAAATCTTCTTTAGATTTAAGATTATCTATATTACTTCATAATAATAATTATAGTAGTTGGTTATCAATATTTATTTGTTCATTAATATCTATTGTTTGTGGTTTAATTATTATAATTAATCCAAATTTAGGTACTATTGCATTAACTACTTCTCTTGGAATAATTATTATGTTATTTGCAATTTCTAATATTGTTGACACTTTATTATTCAAAAAAGATATTAAAGAAATTTCAAAATTATTGGGTAAATAAAAATAAAACCTCATTTTATACATTTAATGAGGTTTTTGTGTGTATTAATTTATTTATTATAGAGAATATTTAAATTCTTGAGGTGGCAAATTAAATGTGTAACTTACATAATTTTCATATTTATTAATCATATGTGATTCAATTTGACTTAAAGGTTTAGTTCTTATTATCAATTTAATATCTGTATCAATATTTTCATAGCATGTTTTATTATTAAGTATTATTTTAGCTATTTCATTTAATTCTCTATTTGTAGCATTATTTTGTTTTCTTTCTTGATAATAACTTCTTAACATAGTATCATTAGATAAGTATTTACTTCTTATTGACTTTAATTTATTTATGAATTGTTCATCTATTTTGATAGTTTTTGATTCTATTGTTTTAAATTTTTCATGTGTATCTGAATTTAACGCTATATTATTTGGATCTACTCCATAAATACTAGATGTTTTTTTAATATATTCTCGTAATGTACTAATATAATTTATATCGTTTTCTTTCATTACATCTATCATTGATTTTAGTACTTTATCAGCTGTTTTTATTGAAAAATCGTATTCTCTTTCATCAGGAAGTTTTATCTTAAATATTGGGCTATAATTAGTTGAATAAAGAATTCCCTTTTCAGGTAATACTTCTTCTAATCTTTTAAAACCTGTAAATATATTTGGTATACCTGATTTACTTTTAGCTTTAAGTGTTTCTAAAATACGTTTTTTAAATTCAGGATCTTTTGTGTTTAAGTCATCCATTATAACAGAAGCTGCATTTTCTAAAAGAAGACTTGCAAAGAATACTTTCTTTCCATTATGATTTACTGTTTTATTTAAATGATTCTTGATATAATTTATCATTAAGATCTCACATGAATCATCTAGCACATCGGCTCTTAATGTATTAAATGAATGCCTAAATTCAAGATGTTCGTTATCAGGTTCTTCACCTAAACCCATCCATTTATTTATTTTATTTGTTAATATTGGCGGATTTCCACATCTACTTACCATGTTTGGATATTTAGCACCAATAAAATTTAAAATATCTATATTAGCTTTTAGTTCTTTTAAAGAACAATATACTAGGAACTTATCATTTCTTTTAGGATCAGTTTGAAATTTAAAATAGTATGGTATTCTATTTGTTTCACAAAGACGAGTGTATTCTGATATTATTTTAAATAAATCTTCATTAGCACAATCTATGTATATTCTAAATTCAGTTTTATCTCTTCTTATTTTTCTAGCATGAATATATCTAGAATCTACATGAATAAAGTCACCAATATAATCACTTTGTGGAAAGAAACCAGATGTCTCTTGTTTTGATCTCCAAAAATAATTATATTTTTCAAAATCAATATCAAGATTTCTTACCATAATTGTATAAATTTTGTCTATATCACGCATAGACTCTACTGAATCTATGTTTTTTAATGCTTTTTGTAATATTTCATATCCAGGTAAACCTTGTCTTTTAAGTTCTTCTAATTTACTTTTTGTAAGTGATTTAATATTCTTTAACCATATATCAGTCATTTTTATATAGTATTTTTCATAATCTTCTTTATTTACTTTTGTAGTATCACGTATAGTAGGAGTGCCTGTTAGAAAATCATATAATGGATTTATTCTTGAAAGACTTTTACCATTACTACCATTTCTTAAATTAGCATGTGATCTATCACTTGTTTTATAATAGTTTAAAACAGCATTTAAAAAATTATCATCATTTATAACACTGTTTTTTGATCCATCATTATATATTGAAAGTAATGAATTCATATAATCACCTACATAAAAAGTATAACATTTTTTAGTTATACTTTTTCTATTTTATTTTAAAATTTCTTCACATGTGTCAAGTAATTCTTGAATTTTATTAAAAGCATCAGAAATATGTTTACCATCTACAAATATATGACTAACTGTTATATTCATAGTCATTTCATATTTATCATTATTTATGACATATTTGCCCCATCCGATTCTTGGTACACATTGAGAATCTTTATCATCTGGTATTGGATGAGTACTTGATTCAAAGTTTAGCCATGGTACACATGTTATATAATATTCATCATGTGTCATAGATGGATTATAGTCACTTTCTTTTAAAGTTGTTTGCTTTGATATTTCATTAATGACACTTCTTGTTTTATTATAAAATTCTTTATAATCAGATATATTCTTAAATCTTGCATTATCAAATGTTCCTGATTCAGTCATAACTGTAAAAGATGGATTAATCTCATCATATATAACAGGAACTCCGTTTTCATATCTCATTCTCATAGCATCAATACTATTTAATGATTTCATAACAATAAATAACATATTTGTAAAGAATGATTCTTTTCTTAACTTAGATAACTTTACTAATGATGTTACATTCAGTTTAACATTAACTCCATATGTAGAATTACTAAAAGTTTTAAACCAATTGTATGTGTTTTTTCTATTCCAATTTTCAATATCAATTTCTTTCATCTTTTTTTCTCTTTTCATATTTATTTAATAAATAGTGTGTCAATCTATTTAATTTATCAAATACATATAGTGAACATATTAATAGAACACCAAATACTAATCCAATTTGAAGATTTATTGCTTGTACATTAAAGAATGAATATTGATATATTGAACAATATGCAAAACCATCTAGTAGAGCAAACCATAATATTAATCTAAAATAATTGAATGGTTGACTTAATTTATATAAGAATATAAATCCAGTTGTTCCTGTTAGGAATACTACTAAACTTGAAACTACTTCTTGTGATAAACCAAATGCTGACTTAAATAATATTACTAATAATACGTTAAATACTACTGTTAAAGCTGCTGGTACACTTTTACCTATTACTTTTAATAAGAAGTTTCCTTTTACAATTTCTGTATTTGGCTCTAGTGCTAATACAAATGATGGTATACCAATTGTAAATAATGTAATTAATGTTAATTGAATTGGAATGAAGAAGTATTGGCTTGATAATACCACACATAATAACACTAATAATAATGTAAACATAGTTTTAACTAACAAAAGTGAAGCACTTCTTTCAATATTATTTATTGTTCTTCTTCCTTCAGCAACAATATGTGGAATACTTGCAAAATCAGAATCTAACAACACTAATTGACTTACATTACGACTTGCATCACTACCACTTGCCATTGCTATACTACAATCTGCTTCTTTTAAAGCTAATACATCATTTACACCATCACCTGTCATAGCAACTGTGTGTCCTTGTGCTTTTAAAGCTTCAATAATTTTCTTTTTTTGAATTGGAGTTACTCTTCCAAATACATTATATTTTTGAACCGCTTCTGGTATGTCTTCATCTTTTAATAGGGAAGCATCTATACCAGTTGGATTTTTAACACCAGCAGAAGCTGCAATATTAGATACTGTTTTATAGTGATCCCCTGATATAATTTTAATTTCTACACCTTGTTTTTCAAAATATTTAAGTGTATCTTTAGCATTTTCTCTAATTATATCTTGTATTAGAATAAATGCCACATTATCTAATTTTTTAGGTTTTTCTGTTAATTTTTCATCATTATGAGCAAGTAGTAATACTCTATAATCTTCTTGGTATTTTTGAACATCTTTTTCAACTTTTTTATAATCGTCGCCTAATATAAATTCAGGGGCTCCTAAATAATAAGAACCTTTTTCTTTGAATGAAACAGCTGAAAATTTTCTACTTGATGAAAATGGTATATTATCTTCCATTTCCCACTTATTATTTTTACCAAATTTATCTAAGATGGCTTGAAAAGTTGAACTAGTATCTTTACTTACTGAACAAATTTCTGATAGTATTTCTTCTACTTCATTTAACTCATGTTTTCCTTGTAATTTAGTATCAATTACTTTCATTTTTCCTTCAGTTAAAGTACCTGTTTTATCTAAACAAATTACATCTACTCTAGCTAAAGTTTCTATACAATATAATTGTTGAACTAAAACTTTATAATCATATAATCTAATAACACTTACTGCCATTACTGAACTTGTTAATAATATAAGTCCTCCTGGTATCATACCAATTAATGCTGCAACTGTAACAAAAACAGAATCATAAACATTACCAGTTATTGAATATTGATTAAAATAGAATAATATTCCAATAGGGACAATAATAATTGATAAAACTTTTAATAGTTTATTAAATGAATCCATTATAACTGAATTTACTTTTTTATTATATGCAGCTTCTTGTGATATTGTTGAAATATAGTTAGTATCTCCTACATGTTCTACTCTTGCAAAGCAAGATCCACTAACAATAAAACTACCTGATAACAATGTATCACCTTTCTTTTTATGAATAGGTTCTACTTCTCCAGTAAGAAAAGCTTCATTAACTTCCACTTCGCCATCCAATATAATTGAATCAGTTACAACTTGATTACCAATATTTAAAGAAATAATGTCATCTAAAACTATTTCATTAATACCTATTTCTTTTGTGTTTGAATTTCTAACAACATCAACTTTGCTTGAAGCTATAAAAGATAATTTATCAATTATTTTCTTAGAAACTATTTCTTGAATAGTACTAATAGTTGTATTACTTATAATTACTCCTAAAAACAAACAATTTTTAAGTGAATATAATAGTTCTCCATTAATAATACCAACTATTAATATAGCTGTGGCTAATACGATATTTAAAAAATTAAAGTATGTAAATAAGTTACCACGAATTATTTGACCTATTGTTTTTGTTTTAGGTTGATTATCATAATTGACAAGTCCATTTTCTATTCTTTCATTAACTTGTGCTTCAGTTAAACCTTTTTTAAAATCAGGTTCATATCTTTTTACTAATCCCATAAATATCACACTCTCTTTTATTATATCATGTATAATTTTTTTTATTTAATTTATGATATTTTAAGTGTAAAATTGTAAAGTAAAAATATACTAATTTTTTTCATTAAAAAATTCTTATTTCAAAAGTGAAATAAGAATTTTAATATTGTCTGGTGTTAATTTCAATTAAAAATTTTTTTGTCTATAACATAATTTCATTTGAGATTCTTTTGTTACTGTTTGGGCTTGATTAGCCCTTCTTAAACTTTCTAAATAATTTCTATGTTGTTTAAGTTCTTTAATAGTATCTAATCTTTTATTAGATATGTTTTTACTCATAGATAATTCTTTTTGTGGTTCTGTTTCTTCTGGTTGATTAACTTTTTCATTTCTTGATTTAATTCTTTCAGTAAACTGTTTTATTCTTATATAATTATATCTTTGAAGCATTAAACAGTAAATATTTATGACTATTGGTAAAGCTAATATAGGAACTGTAATTAAATATGGATAATCAATAAATCCTTTAATACAATACAATAAACTAAATACATGAATACCTGCATTTAGAAATAAATTATTTTTATATTCACCTATTTCTTTTATATTTCTTGTATATCCCATATTATAATTATCAGGTCTATTCATAAAGTTTCTTCTTTCTTTTTCTGACATACCTATAGTAAAAGGATACAAAAAAACTTTACGTAATGAGAAAGCAAGCCATCTAAATTCTCTTACTCCAAGTTTTTCATATAATTTCATTTCTTTATTCTTCATAAAACAACCCCCCTTTTTTATAAAGATTTTACAAATGATGTATATGCTCCGTTGGTTGCTATAGATTATACCATATTTTAATAAAAAAATCAAACAATTGTTTTTGCTTGACTTTTTTTCATTGAACTATTTACATACGATTTAAAATCATTAATGTCTATACATTGATGATATTGTCTCATTTATATCTTCGTTATTGGCAATTGATATAATAAATGCTTCTGTCATTATATATGGATTCTCAACGACCAATTTTTTAATCTCTGGTGGTAACTTACATAATATTTTATCAGGTATGTCAATTATTTGACGTGACCATGGTTTTATTTTATATTGAGCCACTGCTCTTAATTGAGTAGCCAAATGATACAAAAATTCAACACTTGCATCACTTGATTGCTCTCCAGAATATCTTGATTCTTCAAAAACTTTTTTGTGTTGTTTTATCAAACTTAAATATTGTTCTGACGTTATTTCCTCTTTAAAGTCAATTATTCCTTTTTTTACTAGAAAATCAATCATACCTACTTCATTATATTTTTGCGTTAAACTCTTTGGAATATGTATCATTCTAGTTTCTAATAACATCTTAGAATCTTCAGATAAATAAGAAATTAATCTATCAAGTTGATGTCTTGTTCGTTTTATTTTTGCTCCCCTATTATTTTCATTGTAAACTTTTCCGTTTTGATCGTAATAAATTGGTCTTCCTTTTGTATCTACTATTTGATTTCCATTTTGATCATATTTCATAAATGTAATTGAACCGTCTGATGCTTGATAGATCAAATTTCCTTTTTCGTCTGTCTCGTAATCTGTCTTTTTTAATTTATCCCATAAATCATTTATTTTATTTCCAAGAACATTATTTTCAAATATATACAATGCTTTTAAATACATTTCACAACATTTTGCCAAATCTGAAGCGATTGAATGTCGTTCATCATATATATCTTCTGGTTGATATAGTATCTCTGATTTTAATCTTCTTTCTACATCTTGTAGATATAATTCTTCTTTTCTAAAAAAAGCATTTGCTTCTCCATAAGTTCGTTCTGCTGATTCTTTAATATTGGTTAAATCGGGAGTGTATTCAGCTTGAAGTTCATTATATTGTTGACGTTGATGTAATGTAGTTAATGATTCAAACATTGCTGAAATTGTTTTATTAACTTCTTCATTGTTAGCAATTAACTTAACAATTCCTTCTGACATTATATTTGGATAAGATGCTGCTAGATTTTTAACTTCAGGTGGCAATTTTGACAATTCTTCTTCTGATATATTGAATTTTTGGTGCGCCCATGGTTTTATTTTATATTGGGCCACTGCTTTTAATTGAGTAGCTAAATGGAACAGAAAGTCAATATTAACATCACTTGATTGTTCTCCAGAATATCTTGCCTTTTCATATGCTTTTTTATGTTGTTCTACCCAGCCAAAATATTGCTCAAATGTAATTTTTTCTGTAGATTCAATAACACCCTTTTTTGCTAAAAAATCGCTTATACCAATTTCATTATATTTATCTGTTAAATCCATCGGAACATGTAACATCCTAGTTTCTAGTAATATCCTAGAATCTGCAGATAAGTAAGAAATTAACCTATCAATTTGGTGACTTGTTTTTCTTGTTTTTATGCCTTTTGAATTTGTTTCATATTCAGTCTTTTTTAATTTATCCCACAAATCATTTATTTTATTTCCTGGTGTATTATTTTCAAATATAAACAAGGCTTTTAAATACATTTCACAACATTTTGCCAAATCTGACGCGATTGAATGACGTTCATCATATATATCTTCCGGCAGATATAGTATTCCCGATTTTAATCTTCTTTCTACATCTTTCAAATACAACTCTTCCTTTCTAAAAAAGGCATTTGCTTCTCCATATGTTCGTTCTGCTGATTCTTTAATATCAGTTAAATCGGGCACATACGTATTTTTTGTATCTAGTTCTTTTGCTCCTAACATATTCATTCCTCCATATACATTTTAAAGCATTGGCAAGTTTGTTGCGAAATTTCTTATGATTCTAATTACTTATAGTATTCCATATGATTTTTGTATATTATCATTTAAGCATATTTTCATTGCATTTGAGTTGGTTTTGTCATTACATTCATTTCTTAATATTTTGGTTATTTTTTCATTGTTCTTTTTCTTTTTGAAAATAAGTTTTTATCTATATTTTCAGATATAATTTGCTTTTCTTTATCACAAAATAAACTCTCAAAACTAGAAATTCTATCATAACCAATTGCTTCTATTTTTCTGGTTAGTATTGGTGTAAAATCTAATGATTCAATATAACTTAAAAGTTTTCTATTTGTGTGTAAAATTCGTCTTAAAGGTATTTCTCTTTCTTTTACTGGTGAAACATTTGTATCTAAATCAAAACCATCTTTTAATCTATATGCGCCCTGTTCTGACACAACAAAATCATTAAATGTCCAGCTTAACTTTTCAGCTTTAAATTCAAAATCTCCTAGTGAACCATTATTTAATGAAATATATCCTAAAGTAAATGTTATTAGTGTCGAATCTACTTTATCAAATCCTGCTAAAAGTAAAGCTGTTATTATATCCTCTGTATTAATTTTTTCCATAAAACCTCCCTATTATTTATATTAATGCATTCCCATTGTACTCTCAGAAATATCTTTTAATGCTGATTTTTGAATATTATATATATTATAGCTATAATGAGCCATCCTATTTCTTAAAATTCTAAATAATGTATCTACATTATCTATATTTATTATTAAACTATCACCTAGTGCTTCTTTAGCTTCAATTAGATATTTAATCAAATGTCTAGGTTTCATATGCATATTTCTTAAGTTGCCTATTAATTCATATGTCCTTTGTATCTTTTTCTTATTGGTCTCATTTTTTATATCAATTGGAAAATTATTATAGTTCATCAACATTTGACATAAATATATTGTATATATTATTTCTTTTTCACTCATTATTCTTATCATTCGATAAAGATCTTCAGGTTTCAAAAAAGTGATTTCTTTATAATAATTTGAGAAAAGTGATGAAATCTTTTTTCTAATTTCTTCATCATTAGCAATTAGCTTAACTAATTCTTCAGACATTAAATTTGGATAAGACACTGCTAGATTTTTAATCTCTGGTGGTAGCTTAGATAATTCTTCATCCGTTATAGTAAAACTTTGACTTAGTTTTGGTTCCATTTTATATTGAGCTACAGCTTTGATTTGTGTCGCTAAATGATATAGAAATTCTACATTCACATCACTTGATTGTTGTCCAGAATATCTAGCTTCCTCAAATGTTTTCTTATGTTGGTCTATCCAGCCTAAATATTGTTCTGATGTTATTTTTTCTGATGAATCAATAATTCCTTTATTAGCCAAAACATCCATTATAGATATAGCACTATTTTTTTCTGTTGATTCCATTGGGATACGCAACATTCTAGTTTCTAATAACATTCTTGAGTCTTGTGATAAAAGTTCAATTAATCTATCAAGTTGATGTCCTGTTTGTTTTATTTTTGCTCCTCTATTATTTTCATTATAAGTATTACCCATTTGGTCATAGTAAATTGGTTTTCCATTTGTGTCTACTATTGGATTACCATTTTGGTCATATTGCATAAATGTAATAAAACCTGAAGAGTTTAGATAAACTAAATTACCTTTTTCATCTGTTTTATATTCACCTTTTTTTAACTTTTCCCATAGGTCATCTATTTGATTTCCAGAAACATTATTTTCAAATATATATAATGCTTTTAAATACATTTCACAACATTTTGCTAAATCTGAAGCTATTGAATGACATTCATCATAAATGTCTTTTGGTGAAGATAACCCACCTGATTCAATTCTTCTTTCAACATCTTGCAAATATAAGTCTTCTTTTCTAAAAAAAGCATTTGCTTCACCATATGTTCGTTCAGCTGATTCTTTAATATCTTGTAAATTTGGTATATATGTATTTTTAGCATCTAGTTCTTTTGGACCAAACATAGTTAACACCTCACGTATATTATAACATGTTAATAAAATTTTTAAAGTTTTAATTAATTAAAAAGAAGTTATTGCTAACTTCTAAACTATTTTTCTAAAATTGATAATATGTGCCCACTATAACCTATTAAATCTTCTCTTTCGCATATAGATAAATGATATTTTAAAAACAATTCATACTCTTCATCAGTCATATCATTTATATATTTTGTCATAACTCTACCTAATCCATCTGTAGCGACATAATGTAACTTTTTAACATTAAATGAATCTATAAGTTTTTTAATATCCTTAAAGTGTCTCATGTTAAAAATAAATTTTTCATCATTATTAGGTTTAAATTCTTCTGATACTTCTTTGTCTTTACCATAATTATCATATATATTTTTTTGTTGGAATCCCCATACTAACATATTTAAATCAAATAGAATAAATGCTAGGTATATTTCTCCTCCGGGTTTCGTTACTCTTACCGCTTCTTCTATTGCTTTTTTAATTTCTTCTTCTTTAAATAAATGATAAAGTGGTCCTAAACATAAAGTTACATCAAAAGTGTTATCACTATACATTGATAAATCAATTGCATTTCCTTGAATGACATTAACATCTAAATCATTTGTGATTTTTGATTTAAATTTATTAACATTTGCTTCTGCTAATTCTATAGCATCTACTTTATAACCTTGTTTAGCATAATATAGAGAATATGCTCCAGTACCAGCACCTATTTCTAATATTCTATCTCCCTTTTTCAACATATTTAGTAGTGGTAACAAATTCAATATAATGCATTTTATCTCTAGTTAATCTTTCATCTTCTTCATAATTATCTTTATAAAATGAATTAATTATGCTATCTAAATTTCTTTCTTTCATAAATTTATTTTCCTTTTTTAATATTTACTATTTTAATGGCATTTCATAAATTATTCTTTGTCTTTTAAAACCAATGTGTTCATACATTGCTAATGCATTTTCGTTAAATAACCAACAATTTAGTTCTATTCTATCGCATTTATTTTCTGTGGCTATTCTTTTAACTTCTTCCATCATTTTTTTGCCTAAACCTTGATGCCTGTAGTTTTCATCAATTATTAATTGATCAACATCCAATTTTTTTGAATGTTTTCCTTTCATTCTATAAGATAGATATCCTACTACTGCATCTTTGTCTAATATTACTAATGTTGATAAAGTTTCGAAATTCTTTATTAAATCCTCTTTTAATATCTCATCAGAAATATCAGCAAAAACATCAGGTCTACCATTTTGATGATATCTATAGCCCTCAATAAAGACTTTCAATAATCCTCTATCCAAATCATCAAGTGTTGCTTCTCTAACTATAAAACTCATAATATCACTCTTTATATACTTATTTTTTTATATTTAACTCTGATTTAAATAATTTAAAACATGATCTGTTAATTCTTTCTCTTTATTTTTGAAATTATGATTAGCATCATCTATAATATCGTATTTAGCATTTTGACAATTGCTAATAATTCTTTCCATATATTCTTTTCCATTTTCTCCAATATCATCTGAACCAATTATAATATATATTTGTTTATCAATTGATTTTAATGATGAATAATCTCCATTTATTGTTTTGTATGGAATATTATTAATATTTTTATTTGTTATTTCTTGAAAATAAGTTTCACTAGACATTAAACAAAATCCTAAAAATTTTTTACTCAAAATTTTATCTGGATTTTCATTATTAATATTATAAATCGCTTCTTCTAATAATCCCTTGTGCATTTCTAACCTAGAAAAATTAACATTATCTTGAGGAGCTAGCATAATTATTTTTGATATTTTATTATCTATCTTTTGATTTAAATAATACACTATTTTATTGCAACCCATACTATGGCACAATACAATAATTTCTTCGTATTTCATTTCTTCTAAAAAATCAAGCCATGCATCAATGTCATAAAAAGAATCTTCAAATTTTTCATAAGCAGCTCCTTTTATTTTAGACTTCATTTTCCCATCTTCTCTTAAAAAAGGAAATTCAATAACTTGAAAGGATCCTTGATTATGACTGAATAAAAAGTCATACCCATTTTTAGTGCTTTCTTTTGCTATTTCTCTTGGAAAACTAGATTCAAAAAAATTTCCAGTTAATCCAGGTATATACAGTATACATTTTTTATTATCATTTTTTGATAAACATCCAAACAATTTAATATTTTGTTTAGTCATTGCTTCCACAAACTCAAAGTTCATTTTTTACCTCTTTATTACATTATATCATAATTTAATTACAATTAATTTTATATATTTTAAAAAACACTACTTTCAAGAACTTTTAATTATTTATAAGAATCTTCATATAATTTATAGTTAATTATTGCAGCTATTTTGTAGTAACTTTTATAAATAATTCCATTTTATGCTATAATAGTTATCACGTTAAGGTGATATTATGCTTACTAATAGTAAAATTGACGATAATAAGAAAAAGATTTTAGATTTATTTGTTAAAAAATATTTAGATAAATATGGTGATGATCATGTTTTAGGAATGGTTCTTTGTGGAAGTTTTAAAAATGATGATAATAATGAATTTTCAGATATTGATATACAAATAATTATGGATGAAACTTTTAGTGATGAAACAAATCACAATAAAAATGGTGGCAATATTGTTAGAGGTGTTGAATTAATAGATAAATATCGATTTGAATATTTTGCTAGAAACATTCAAGGATATTACTATGAAGCAAAAGAAGCACATAAACAACAAAAGAATGCTTTGTTAACAATTATTGGACATGGTCAAGTATTTTTTTATACAAATGATGAAAGTTTAAAAAAGATTAGAGCCTTACAAAATTTTATTATAAATTTATATTCTATTCCTTTTCCATCATTAAATAGTAAAGATATAACATATGAAATGTTTTCTATATATGATGATATTAATACTTTATTGGAAATTTATAAGAATAATCCTAAAGAATTTTTAATGAATTATTATTTAATTTTAGAAAAAATAAGAAAATTCTACTCTAGATCTACAGGATGCTGTTATTTGCCTCCAGCAAAGATATGGAAAATTTATCATAATAAAGACTATGCTGAAAGGTTTTGTAAATCAAAAATTCCTGATGATGAATTTATATTAAAATTTACTAGATGTATCGTAAGTAATGAAGATGCATTAACTGGAATTGATAGCTTAAAAGCATTAGCAGATTTATGTAAGAATAACTTAAACATTACAAGCTCAAATATTGATGATTATTTACCATCTATAGAAGATATAGATGATACATTACTTGATGAAGATGAAATATTAGAATTAATTGTTATTTTAGAAAATAGAATACTAAAAATTAATGAGAAATACATTAATAACACTGAAGATTTTGAATACTTTTATTTTATTGTTTTAGAAATGATAAATAGATTTTCCTTGAAGATTAACAATTCTTTTAAAATAATCGATGAATATTATCTAAACTTATACTATTTAGCAAAAACTACAACTGATGTTGCTGAGATGTGTAAATTAATCAATTTATTAATTGATGCTATAAAAGAAAAATATGAAAGAGAATATTCGAAACAAGTTAATCCATTACATTATAGAGTACTTGTTAAACCTACAACTTGGAATAATAATAAACAATCTAGATTTTAAAGTTTATAATAACTACAAAAAAATACTAGTAATTTGCTAGTATTTTTTATTTGTAAAGTTATTTATCACTTTCACAAGTTCATTTTTTCTTTTTTATTAACTGTATAGACACACCGTTATCATCTTGAACAAAAAAACTTTTTCGATTTAAATCACCATAAAAGACGTTTAAATCAGCAATTCTATATCCAATGTTTTTTGCAAATTCAAAAGCTTCTTCATCATCTACAAAATTATATGCAATATGAAAAATATTCAAATCATTTCCTTGTAATGGTTGAAAAAGTTCTAAACCAGCTTCTTTCAATTTTAATGTAGCCCATTTATAATCCTTATCACAAAACTTGGATTGTAACGTATAGCCTAAATTTTCATAAAAATGTATTGATGCTTCCAAATTCTTCACTGTAATTGCAACATGATCAAAACTTATCAAATTAACACCTCCTATTGCTATCATTATAAATAGTAAAATAGGAAACAATTATGCTAATTTATAATTTTTTCAATTCTATTCAGATTCAAATGTCTTATATCATTTATATCTTCAGAATACTGCACAACAACCATGACGAAATTATCATATTTATAAATTTTTTGGGGGTATACTATTCTTTGTTTTTTCACTCCTTTGCTTTTGTATTCAATTTTAATTTTTTCTCGTTTTTGTATTGATTCGCTAATAATTTTTAAAAGGCCTTTTTGTTTTTCATCAAAAAAATCTTCTTTATAATTTATTAAATTACAATAACATACTATTTTTTCTCTCAAATCAAGTAATTTTTCTACTTTTTTATTATCGTTACAGCAAGAAATTGCATTATCAATTGTTTCAATGTCACTTTCATTAAATAAAATTAAAGGAAGATTTAATTTAGAACGTAATTGATATCCACCATCCTTACCATAGATAGAATCAATATAAATCCCATCTTTTTCTAGTTCATCTTTATATAAACGCACCATTCTTGGACTTATTTCTAATTTATCAGCCAACTCTTTACAAGAATATCTTCTACCAGATGATAAAATATCAAGCATTTTTATATTTTTTGAAACCTTTGACATATTAATCCCCCATAACTCGTATTAATACTTAATTTTAGATAAAATTATTCTTTTGCTTGTATGAATTAATTTAATTCTTTCAAGTAATCTTTCATCATTTATATTTGATATTATACTGTTTTTTGTATTATTAAACAATAATTTGATTGAATTCGACCAAATTAAAATTTTTTCATTACATTTTTAAAAACTTTAATAACTTTTTTATATTTATCATTATTTTATTTTTTCTAAACAAAAAGAATGCTAACAAAAGTTGTTAACATTCATACTGTAGTTATTATTTTCTTTCAATATTCCATAATATCTTCTAATTAATTTTATGCACTATTTGCCACAACAGTTCTTGTATTTCTTTCCACTTCCACATGGACATGGATCATTTCTTCCTATTTTTGCTTGTGCTTTTTTAGGAGTACTTTTTACTGATTCTTTTCCATCATTTGTTCTAATATTTTTAGCTACTTCTTTTCTTTCAATATTTTGTCTAACTTCTGCATTAAGTAAGTATGTTGATATTTCTGCACTTATTGTAGCCATCATTTTATCAAATAATTCAAAACCTTCTAAAGCATACACTTGAAGAGGGTTACTTTGAGCATAGCCTCTAAGTCCAACACCTTCTTTTAATGCTTCCATAGCATCTAATTGATCCATCCAGTTTTTATCAATAATTCTTAGTGAAATAGATTTTTCAAAATCATCTTGAATTTCTTTTGGAACATCCTCAAGTTTTTTATTGTAGTCTTCAACAACTATATTATAAATAGTGTCTACAATTTCTTCATTAGATTTATCTTTAAAATCTTCTTTTGTTAATTTTTTACTCTTTAATAAATGAGCATTAAAGTGTTCAATAATATTATTAATATCATTATCAGTTAAATATCCTTCTGGTGGAATATGAACGTTTATTTGATCTTGTACATATGTTTTAAAAGTATCTAAAACTCTATCACGAATACTATCTTTATCTAAGATTTCATTTCTTCTTTCATAAATTATTTCTCTTTGTTTACTAATAACATTATCAAAATCTAATAATCCTTTACGTCTATCAAAGTTGAATCCTTCTACTTTCTTTTGAGCTGCTTCTAAGTTCTTGGAAATCATTTTATTTGATATAGCTTGATCTTCTTCTATACCTAATGATTGCATAATATTTTTCATTTTTTCAGAACCGAATTTTAACATTAAATCATCTTCCATAGAAACGAAGAATCTTGTAGTACCTGGATCTCCTTGTCTACCTGAACGTCCACGAAGTTGGTTATCTATACGTCTTGAATCATGTCTTTCTGTACCAATTACATATAAGCCGCCTAATTCTCTTACGCCCTCACCTAATTTAATATCAGTTCCACGTCCTGCCATATTTGTTGCGATAGTAACAGCATTCTTTTTACCAGCATTTTCAATTATATGAGCTTCTCTTTCGTGATTTTTAGCATTTAATAATTCATGTTTAATTCCAGCTTTTGTTAATAATTGACTTATAACTTCACTAGTTTCTACTGTTGCTGCTCCAATTAAGATTGGTCTTCCTGTTGAATGAATTTCTTTTACTGTTCTTACTAATGCTTTATATTTTCCATTTAAAGATGAATAGATTAAATCTACTTGATCATCTCTTATAACTGGTTTATTAGTAGGAATACAAACAACGTATGTGTTATAAATATTTCTAAATTCTTCTTCTTCTGTTTTAGCAGTACCAGTCATACCAGCTAGTTTATTATACATTCTAAATAAATTTTGGAAAGTTATTGTTGCTAAAGTTTTAGTTTCTTCATTGATTTCTACACCTTCTTTAGCTTCAATTGCTTGATGTAATCCTTCACTAAATTGACGTCCATGCATTAAACGACCTGTGAATGTATCAACAATAATTACTTTTCCATTTTCTACTACATAATCAACATCTTTTTTAAATCCATAATTTGCTACCATTGCTTTATCTAAATTATGAACCATAACACTATTATCTATATCATATAGATTGTCTAAATGTAATAGTTTTTCTACATGTTTTACTCCATCTTCTGTAAGAGTAACCCTTTTTGTTTTTTCATCTAATACATAATCATCTACTGAAAGACTTTTTGCTACTCTATCTGCATCTTTATAAACATTTGCACTTTTAGCAGAACCACCAGAGATAATTAAAGGTGTTCTAGCTTCATCAATTAGAATTGAATCTACTTCATCGATAATAGCAAAGTTTAAGCCTCTTTGTGTTCTTTTTTCACGTCTTACAACCATATTATCTCTTAAGTAATCAAATCCTAATTCATTATTAGTTGTATATGTTATATCTGCTGCGTAAGCTTCTCTTTTTTCTTCTGGAGTTTTATCTCTTAAGTTAATTCCTACTGATACACCTAATAAGTCATAAATAGGCTTCATCCATTCCGCATTACGTGTTGATAAGTATTCATTTGTAGTAATTACATGAACACCTAAACCACTTAAAGCATTTAAATAAGCTGGTAAAACTGTTGTTAATGTTTTTCCTTCACCAGTTTTCATTTCTGCTATATTTCCTCTATGAATAGCTATACCACCAATTATTTGAACTCTATATGGTTTTTCACCAATTGCTCTAAAACAAGCTTCTCTAGCTAAAGCTATTGCTTCAACTAATATATCATCAAGAGTTTCTCCTTCGCTTAATCTTTTTTTAAATTCTTCAGTCTTAGCTTTTATTTCTACATCTTTTAATTTAGTCATTTCTTCATCTAAAGCTTCAACTTGATCTGTTAATTTATTTATCTTTTTTAATTCTTTTGTTTCGTAATCAAAAATATTTTTAAAGATTCCCATGTAATCATCCTCCACAGCAATTATTATAGCAAAACTAAAAAGAAAAGTGAATGTTTTTCACTTTTCTATCACTTAAACACTATAGTTTTTAAATTAATTTGCTTCAATGATGCCATAACCATCATCAGCTCTTTTATAAACTACATTGATTTTATCTGTATCTACATTTTTAAAGATAAAGAATGAGTGTCCTAAAAGTTCCATTTGAGTTATTGCTTCTTCTTCATCAATTGGTTTTAAGAAAATTTCTTTTCTTCTTACTACTACAGAATTATCATATTCTTCTTCAAAGTATTCTTCTATTTCAGGCATAACTGATTCTTTAGAAGAATTTCTTTTACTAGTTAGTTTACCTCTATATTTTTTAAATTGCCTTTCTAATTTATCAATAACTAAATCAATAGCGGAATATAAATCAGGATTTACTACCTCAGCTCTAATATTATATTTACCACTCCATATAGTTACTTCTACTTTTTGATCCTTTCCTTTAGCAGAAACAATTGCTTTTGCTTCTACCTCATCATTGTCATCTAAGTATTTCTCTAATTTAGATAATTTGCTCTTAATGTAATCATTAATTGCTTCGGTAACATCAATTTTATTACCACGGATATTATATCTCATATATTATTCCTCCTTATCTAAATCATAACATAAATTCAATATTGATTCTACAAACTCGTGAAAATTACACAAAAGTTTTACAATTAAAAAATACACAAACTTCGTGTATTTAATTATACTGCAGCGTTTAGTTTTACTTCTCTAACGTTTATTGCTTGGCTTCCTTTAACTGTATTAATCAGTGTAAATTCTACAAGCTCACCTTCTTTAAGAGTTTTGTAACCTTCTTGGTCAATGGCTGAATAGTGAACAAATATGTCTTCATTCATATCTCCTTCAAATTCGATAAATCCATACCCTTTCTCATTGTTAAACCACTTTACTCTACCTCTACTCATAAATACACCTTCCCTTCTATATATTTTGCACACTATTCTTGCGTACTATTCTAGTCTACATTATAAAAGTGATTTATTTGAATAATTGTCATTAATGTAACTATTTTTGTCGAAAACTAACTTTTTTACTCATTTTTAGCGTGATTTTTACCTTTTAAAACGAATAAAGTGGATTTAATGACAAATTTACATATTTTTTAGGGATATGCTGTATGATTGAATCATGATTATGAAGGAAGTAGTAGTAAATAGTATTATTAGTAATATTAAAAGATATTACAATTATGATGATGTTAAGTTAGCAGAGATTAAATATGGTATTGAATCATTATATTTATCAATATTTAAAACACTTGTTATATTTATAATATCATTTATATTTCATTTTACAAAAGAGCTGATACTTTTATTTGTATTCTATGGACTCCTTAGGTTAACAGCATTTGGAGTTCATGCTAAAAAGTCATGGCATTGTTGGATTTCTTCTATATTTACATTTACAGTACTGCCATTACTTATTAAATTTGCTGTTGTTAATAACTTGTTAATGAATATTCTTTCAATGATATTTTTAGTTATACTTGCTATTTATGCTCCAGCTGATACTGAAAAAAGACCAATATATAACAAGAAAAAAAGAAATATTTATAAGTTGTTAACAATAATAATTTCTACAATTTATGTTTTATTCATTATATTCTCTAAGAATATTTATATGAAAAATATCTTGTTTTATTCTTTATTAAATCAAGTAATTCTTATATTACCTATAACATATAAATTATTCGGAGTTCAATATAATAACTATAAAAAGAAAGGAGGAAACTTATGAAATTCTTTGCAGGATTAGCAGCTACTATTGGTGCTTTTATCGCAGCTACTGCTTCAATGGGATGCATTTTATTACTTTTAGATGAACCAGAAATGCCTTCTTCATTATTATAATTTTAATTACTAACTAAAACAAAAAATAAAACTAATTGATTAATTCAATTAGTTTTGTTTTACTATGATTTTAGAACTAAATATTTGATTATGAACATTTTGTTCTAATATTAAATTATCACTATTCTTTAAAAGATTTTTAATAATATATAAGCCTAATCCTCTTCCTTCACCTTTTGTAGAATAATTCTTTGTACCTATTTTTTTAATATCAATTGGTTTATTAAAAGAATTGTCAATCATTATTACTACGTCTTCTTTTTCTTTATAAACATCTATGTTTAACACTTTATCCTTGCTATTACTTGCAGCTTCAATAGCATTATCTAATGTTATTCCTACAGTTTTGCAAAGTAATACATATTCTTTATGATTTAACTTTTCTAAACTTAATGATACTTGTTTAGAAATGTTCATATTTACATTTAGGTTTTTCTTTTGTACATCTTCAAGTTTATAATAAACCAATCCTTTTAAACCAGCAGGTAGTTTGTTAATATTTTTAACTCCTATACCTTTTTTATCATATATTTTTATTAAATCTTCTAATGTATCATTAAAATCTTTTGAATTTTTATCTTCAAAGCTTCTTAATATTAATAGATTATTTAACATTTCATGTCTATTAATTCTATCTTCATCAATTTTCTTTTCATATGTAGATATAAAATTCAAGAGTGTTTCTGTTTTCTCAACTTCTTTTACAGATTTAATATTATTATAAATTCCATATATAACTATAAGAACGAAACATAAAACGATTACGATATTAGTAAAATATATTTTCTTATTTCCCATTATAACCATTTTGTAATCTAATAAAGTGAATACTATTAATATTACTATTGATAAAAATAATGTTATATTATTTCTTCCCATAAATACATTAACTGTATTTGATAATTTCTGTATCTTTTTATTTCCGGTCATAATAAACAAAAATAATACATTTATTAATGAATATATGATTTTTACTAACATATTATCATCAAAAATGCTTAAACTTGTTATATGTAAAACCACTAATATAAATGAACTAACTAACTCAAATAATAACATGATTATAAAACACATAATAGTATTTATAGTGACTTTTGGAAGTTTATCATTGAAGACAACTAATGCACTTATCATAAGAATTAACATGTTTAAAATAATCCTTGATGAACTTTCATTGTTATAAAAAACTATTGAAATTATTATTCCAGATAAGATAGAAGCTGACACTATCTTTCCATTTACTACTATTTTGTTATTTCCACTTAATCTATTATAGGATAATAATTGTATGTAAGAACTAAACATAGCTAATAGACCAATTACAACGTATTTAATCACATTCATATGAATCTATCTCCTTCTTGTGACTCTTTGATACTAGATAACCACTAGTACCATCTTTAAAATATACCATGTAACTGTTCCAATCTATTTTTCTAACATTTTTTAAGTTAATCAAAGTTCCTTTAGAAGAAGGAATAAAATATGTTGGTAATTCTTCTTTGATAATGTTTATTGAAATATTTTGAAAGTATTCATTATCTTTAGTAACTATTCTAGTTCTTCTATCATCTCTTTGAATATAATTTATATGATTTAAAGGAATTGTATAATCTATACTCTTATAAGTATACCGATATACTTTATCCTTATTTAGCATTCTTAAACAAATATCGATGTTTTCTGACAAGTTAGTTTTGACATCTTCACATTTACCAATAAAATCTAATATCTGAAGTCTTTGTTTGTAAACCTCATAATAAAGTGAACTATGGGCAGTAAGAATAATTATAGGATTAATCCAATTGTTAGTATCATTTCTTATCATTCTAGCTATATCTATTCCATCACCATTTGGAAGTTCTAAATCTAAAATATAAATGCAATCTTCCTTATTTAGTCTAATAAATTTTAATAATTCGTTTGAATAATCTGAGAATTGATACACCTTAAAGTCTATTTTATTATTCATCATTTTACTAACTATGATATTATTCACTTTTTTCCTATGATTGTCATTATCATCAACTAATATAAAATTTATCATTTCAAAAAGCTCCTTAATAATATTACCTACTCCTTAATGATAACACAAAACAGGGCTAAATACAAATTTAATTAAAAAGACAACTTTCGTTGTCTACTTTAAATCACTTACTTTTAATGTATACATTTCTTCTGGATCAATAGTGTTACCTTTATAATAAACTTCAAAATGAAGTGTTGGCTTTTTTGATTCTTCTAATCTTGAAGTATCACTAGTAGCAATTATTTCTCCTTGAGAAGTTTTATATCCAACATTAACAAGAACATCTTTTACATTACTATAAACAGTATTTAAATTATTATTATGCTTTATAGTTATTACTTTACCATAAACATCATTTTCTTCTACTGAAATTACCTCACCATCTAAAACAGATACTATTTCAAAATCTTCATCACTAATATAATCTACTCCATTATTTTGCATATAAGTGTTTTCATAATAAATTAAAGATTCTGCTTGTTTTTTTGATTCATCTTCATAATCATAAAAGTATTTACCAACTTTAACTTTTTCTGATATGAATGGTTTAACTATAATATTGCTCTCTATTTTAGTAACTGGTAATACTTCTCCTTCAAATACTTTATCTAGTGTAAATTTGTTATTACTATCTGTTATATAAGTTTTAATACCAGATATAATTAATACTACACTAAATATCATTACTGCGATAACTCCTAAATATAATGTTGGCATTAAGTATTTTGTATATTTTCCCATAATTCACTCTCCTAATAATAGAGTGAACAGTTTTAAATTAATTATTCACTATTTTTACTCCAGTGTAATAATATTTTAAAATATCTTCATACTTATATCCTTTTTTAGCCATAACATTACTTCCTAATTGACTCATTCCAACTCCATGACCATAACCTTTTGTTTTAATATAAACGTTTTTTGAATCGTTAGTTATTTCTATGTCTGTTGACTTTAAACCTAATAATTGTCTAAATTTAGTTCCTTTAAATTTTTTAGAGTTAATTGTTATATAATTTATTCTTCCTGTTGTACTTCTATCTATTTTTATATTGTTGATAGTTTGTTCAGAAATATTTAATTTACTTAAGAATGTTTTAATATCTATTGTTTTAGTTGATTCTTTATATTTATATTCTTTATCCCATGATGAGTCTACACTAACTAGATAATCTAATTTTTGACTAAATACATTTTCACAATTTTCAGTATAACCATTTGAAATAGAAAAATAGAATGCAATTATAACTTTATCTTTATATGTCATATATTCACCTTTTGTAGATTCTACTGCATTTTTGATTTTTTTATAGTTTTTATCATAGTTAGTTTTCCATTTTTTCTTCATATCATCTATTGAGTTATAACACTGATCACTTGTATTAGTTTTAAGAACATAGTTTTTATTTGTTTCTATTTTATAAAGAGCAAATGTTCTAGCAGCAACTGACATTGCTTTTAGAGCTTCTTCTTCAAATGAAACAGGAACTTCACATGAAACTACTCCAACAACATAATCCTCTAAGTCCATGTCTATTTTATTATCATTATATATTAGACTAACTGTTTTTGACGGTTTTGGTTCTTCTTTTATTTCTTCAACTATATTATCATGTTCTTCTACAATATTATTTTCTTTTTGTGGATAACTAGTTAATAAAAGTATTAAACAAATAAAAAATACTATGACTTTTCTTTTCATAGTATAATTATATGACTAATAAATAAAATTATTACTTTAGATTCATTATTTTATCTACTCTTCTTTGATATCTTTCTTCTTCAGATGGTTTAGTGTTAATAAATTCATCTAAGATATCTTCTAGATTTTCAGTATATTCTGCTAATGTCATAACATTTGCTTTATTATGTTCTCTAATTAAATGAGCTTCTCTTGGTGTATTTACTTTTCCTGCCATAATTCCATGTATTTTATTAGCAGCAATACTCATACCAATTCCAGTTCCGCAAACTAATATTCCTAAGTCTGCTTCTTTATCATTTATTTTCTTACATAACATTTCTGCATAATCTACATAATCCACATTATTTACTTCATCACAGCCTAAATTAATATATTCAATATTTTTATTTTTTAAATAATCTATTATTCTTGATTTTAATGCTACTCCGTGATGATCATTTGCTATTGCTATTTTCATATTATTTTCCTTTCGTTTTTTTAACTATTACAGCTTCTTTTACATCTTCTGTTGGTACAACTATTGTGTTAGCTAAAAGATCATGTAATCCTCTTCCATCTTCTCTAAACATAATCATACCAAATGTTACAAGCATTACTGCCATATCAATCATTTGAATATAATTGCTAGCAGTTAAATAAGTTGATTTAGATAATGTTAATATACATATAATAGATATTAATGATGTTAATAAACTGTTAATAACTACGCTTCTTAAAATCATTTGTGTTAGTTTTAATTTTTTATTATCTTTTGATTTAACTTGTATTTTCAATAAAGCCTTACCTACTGTTTTACCATTATTATAATATTGGAATACTATAAAGTACAAAATACTAATAATTAAAGTTATTTCTGATGTAATTACACCTGAAGAAGCAATATTGTATGTAAAATCATTAACTTTTTCTCCATTTAGTAGTTCATTAGTGTCAACTGTTTCACTACCACTTGTAATGCTTTGTACATAATTTCTATATTCTTCATAATTCTTATTGTATTCATCTAACTTTGGATTAATAAATTCTATACTTGCAAATAAACTAGATATAAATGATACTAAAACTAAATCTATAATATATGCACATACTCTTTTGAATGTTGGTTTATTTTTCATCTTTCTTTACCTCCTTTAGTTTTTTACGAAATATAGATAATAATGAGGATTTCTTTTTTATTATACCACTATTTTTATATAATCTATTACAATTCCAAATTAATGTATTAGATAAATCAAATAATGATCCTTCAGAAATACTATAATTATTTAAATCTATATCTTCATCATAGAAAATTAAAGGTACTTTTGAATAGAAGTTTATTTTTAATAATTCTCCTTTTGCGTTATACATTTCTCTTTCAAAACCATAAAGTGAAGAAATAAAGAAACCTATACTATTATCAGTGGCATATTTGAAAAGTATACCTATCATTTTATCTATTTTAGCTAAATTATCTTTTAATTCCTCAATTGTTTTTGATGACTCTATTTCATAATTAATAATAACTAAATTTCTATCATATTTATTTAATACCTCGATTAATTTAGTTTCATCATAGTTGATTCCATCATCAGTAGCTAGAAACTTTAGACTTTCATCTATATCATTTCTTAAGCCAGTGAAATAATAATTTATATATGGACATCTTTCTTTCTTATCTAAAACTAAACAATTTACATTTGCAGTTTTTAATGAATTTAAGAAGTATGTTGATGATACTGCATATGTGTACATATATGGTACTTGCTCTGTTGTAGTAATAGGGAAAAGTGAATAATACTTGATAGTATTTAAATCAATTTCTCTATATCTTTGTAAAGATAATTCTCTTTTAAATGATGTTAAATCTACACTTGAATAATTAAATAATAGAATTTGATCATTATTTGATAGCATATACCCAGTATTAACTGCGAATGGTCTAGCATCTTCTGGTTTTGTTTTAGTTTGTATTAAAACTTTTACTTTCTTTTCTAGATCTTTCCATTTTTCACCAGTTTCTGTTACAAATAACTTTACAAATTCTTTTAGAGGCATTCCTTCTTTAATTTTATTGTTTCCTGAAACAATACCTAGTTTTACTTTATTTCCTAATTCATAACTAAATGATGAGAAACCTCTTTCTACATCTTTGTATTCATTAAAAGATTGTTGACATAACATAAGATGTAGATAAATAGTATTATTTGATAAAGATTGTAATTCTGTTAAATATGCTTTTAGTTGCTCTATTATTCTTACTGAATCGAAGTAACAAAATACATGTATTTTAGAGTTAAATTTGTTTGATTCGTTTGCTATGTATTTTAATACTTGATTATCTTTGTATGCTTTAGATGATACTTCATTTTCAATTAAACTATATGTTAGCGGTTCTGATATTCCAATACTAAAGTTTCTATATCCACTTTTATAATCTAAATAATTGTTTTGAATAGTTTTAAATACACCATCTGTAGTTAATTTATCTAAATTAGGCATAACTTCTTTTGAATAGACATTATATGAATCGGCTTGTTCTATTCCAAAACCATTTATAAGCAATAATATATTTTTTTTCATATTTTACTCCTTTTATTTTTTATTTCTTTTTATTTTTTTATATAGCTCCATAACTAATAGTACTGGAAGAGATGCAGTAAATAATAGTATTAATTTACCAATAGGAATACTATATGTTTGTAATATATTTGAAAGTACTGGTACTTCCATAACTATAAATTGTAATATTATTGTTCCAACTATTGTTATTAATATGAATGGATTCTTTTTAAAGCTATTTTTAAATACGCTTTTGCTTTCACTTCTACAGTTAATAACATGAACATTTTGAATAAATACCATTAATGCTAAAACATAACCTCTAGCATGATTTACTTCCATATCAAATACATTTATTAGTATATACCATACTCCAAATACTATAATTCCTATCCATAAACCTGATAATAATATTTGTTTTGCCATCTCTTTTTCAAATAAACTTTCTGTAGTTTTACGAGGCTTTTCTTTCATTATAGTATCAGTTTCTCTTTCAAATGATAAAGCCATATCTTGTAAACCATCTGTTACTAAATTTAACCATAATAATTGAATTGCAATTAATGGTATAGGCATATCAAATACTATTGCAAGTACAAAGAATAATACTTCAGCTAATCCACAAGATAATAACATTATTGAAATTTTTCTTATATTTGAGTAAGCATTTCTACCTTCTTCTATACCAGCCACTATTGATGAGAAATTATCATCTATTATAATCATTTTTGCTGTTTCTTTTGCTACATCTGTTCCACTACCCATAGCAACTCCAATATTTGCTGCTTTAATAGCTGGAGCATCATTTACACCATCGCCTGTTACTGCTACAAACTCGCCTTGTCTTTGTAGAGATTCTACAATTTTTAATTTTTGAATAGGTGTTACTCTTGCAAATACTTTTTTATCTTTAATAAATTCATCAAATTTTTCATTATCATCTATATAAAAATCTAAATCACTACCTGTTGTTACTTCTTCTTTTGATTCAATTAACTTTAAATCTTTTGCTATTGCACATGCTGTAAGAGCATGATCTCCTGTAATCATAATAACTTTAATTCCAGCTGTTTTACATTCTTTTATAGAAGCAGCTGCTTCTTTTCTAACTGGATCTATAAATCCAACTAAACCAACAAAATTTAAATTTGTAATATCTCCTTCTTTGTATGATTCTTGAGCTTTTACTTCACCATTACATAGAGCTATTACTCTATATCCAGCACTTGCTAATTCTTCATTTTGTTTTAATATTTTTTCTTTATCTAATTGATTTCTTCTATTATTTGAATAAGAATGTGAGCAGAAGTCTAATATTACTTCTATTGATCCTTTTGCAGTACAATAAACTTTATCGTCTTTTTTATAGAATACAGCGCTATATTTTTTTTCTGATTCATATGGAATGTCATATATTTTTTTGTACTCTATATCATATGTTTCTAACTTTCTTGATAGTGATAGGAATGCAATATCTATTGAGTCTCCAAACTTTTCCCATTTGCCATTACTTTTTTCTAATAATGCTTCATTATTTATTCTACCAAGAGAAGATATAAATTTTGCATTTTCTATATTAGATTCATCTATTTTTATTACTTTTCCTTCATCGTTATAACCATTACCTTCGATTTCAAATCTTTCTCCATTTGGTAATAATATTACTTTTGCTGTTTGTTCATTTACTGTAAGTGTTCCTGTTTTATCACTTGCAATTACTGTACAGCTTCCTAAACTTTCAACAGAGTTTAGTTTTTTAACAATTACTTTTCTTTTACTCATTTTATTTGAACCAATAGTTAATGCCATTGTTAAAGCAAGTGGTAACCCCTCTGGCATAGCAGAAACTGCTAATGCTACAACTGATAAGAATATCTCCATTGCATCATAATTTTTATAATATAGAACTACTGCGATGATTATTGCTATTACTACAATAATCATAGTTATTTGTTTTGAGAATTTTTCCATTCTTATAGTAAGTGGAGATTTACTTTCTTCTGTAGTTGCTACTTTTTCTGCTATTTTACCTATTTCAGTATTAAGACCAGTAGCAAATACAACAGCTAATGCTCTACCAGTTAGTGTAGAAGTTCCAGCATATAATATAGAATTTTTACTTTCTTCATCTAATTTAGTTTTTTCATTATTTTTTACAACTCCAATACTTTCTCCAGTTAGAATTGATTCATCCATAGTTAAATTATTTGAACTTATTACTCTAGCGTCAGCAGCTATTTTCGTACCAGATTCAACAACTATTATATCTCCAGGAACTACATCACTAGAGTCTATTTCTAAATGTCTATTATCTCTAATAACTTTTACTTTAACCTTTATCAAATTCTTTAAAGCTTCTGAATTTTTTTCTGCTTTTATTTCTTGAATAGTTGAAACTACTGCATCTACTATAATAATAAATATTATTGCTAAAGCATCAACTACTTCTCCTACTATAAATGATAATATAGTTGCAACTATTAAAACATATATTATAGGATCATTTATAGATTCTAAAAATATTTGAAAGATATTTTTTTGTTTTTCTTTTGGTAACTCATTTAAACCGTATTTTTTGATTCTTCTTTTAGCTTCTGATGAACTAAGACCACCTATAGTAGTTTTTAACTTCTTCATTGCTTCATCTTTAGTTAAAAATTCATATGAATCTTTCATATATACACATCCTATCTTATATAATATTATAATAAATAAGTAGGCTTTTTTCAATAAAAAAAGAGCAAGTTAACTTGCTCCTAAAGTTATTTTTAATGTGGTTTTAGTTGCGCCTCTTATAACTTCTAAATCTACTTTATCGTTAGGTTCATGTTTATATAAATAGTATCTTAATTCTGCTACATTTTTAACATTGTATTTTCCAATTTTAACAATAACGTCACCTTTTTCAATTCCAGCTTTATCGCTTGGACCTTTGTCTTCAACGCTTACTACGATTACTCCTGATGTTATAGAGTCATCTATACTAATTCCTTGTCTTTTTAAATAATATTTTGAAGTACTTATTTCAGCCATGCTTATTCCTAAGTATGCTCTTTTTATTTCTTCACCTTTTACGATTTTATTAGCATATTCCATAGCATCTTCTATAGGTATTGCAAAACCAATTCCTTCTATTTCTGATTGAACTACTTTCATCGAATTAATGCCAATTACATCGCCATTTATATTACAAAGAGGTCCTCCACTATTTCCAGGATTTATTGCAGCATCTGTTTGCATAACGTTCATAATCCAGTCATTTGTACTTGAACTAACTGATACTTCTACCATTCTATTTTTTCCACTTAATATGCCTCTTGTTACTGTACCAGCATATGTACTACTCATTGGAGAACCAATAGTAAATACAGTATCTCCTAATTTAGTTGTTTCATTGTTTCCAATTGATGCTACTTTTGTAACATATTTTTTATCTATTTTTATTACTGCTATATCCGCATATTCATCACTACCAATTACGGTAGCATTTAATGATTCTCCACTCATAGTTGTTACTTTTATTTCAGTAGCATTTTCTATTACATGATGATTTGTCATGATATAGCCTTCTTTATCATAAACAAATCCAGAACCTATTCCACTTAATTTAGAATTATTATAGTTTTCAACAACTACAACTGCATCATAGATATTTTCTATTCCTTTTGATATACCATTATTTTCATTAACAGTTATATTTTTTTCAATAGTATTTGTTGTTCCTCCAACATTAGATGCGGCAAGTGGATAATGTTGTATTATTAAATACATACATCCTGCGCCTATAAATAAAAACAAAATAATAATGCAAATATTATATGTAATATTCTTTTTCATATCTCTCCTATTCTAAATAAGATATTTGTTTATAGTTATCAGGGAATCCCATTCTATAAAGTACTTTTTGTACACTTATACTTCTTAATTTTGAAGAAAGCCAATCTATTTCATAATCTATTTCATTCATCATCATTTTGAAGTCAGTAAATGTTAATACTTGTTTTAAAATAATAATTAAAGCAAATATATCATGTACTCCATAAATATATTCATCATCTACTTTAGGAATGTTAAGTAAATTATGGAATCTTGTTTCATCTATTCCTTTTTGAGTTTCATGATTAAAAACTATATCTTCATGTGCACAAAGATTTCTATAGTTAGATAGTATTGATAAATAGTCTGATAATTCATCACCACTTAAGTTATAATAACTAGCTATTTCATCTTTATCTTCATCTTTAAGTACAGTATACATTTCACTCATTAGACCAAAACTTAATACTTTAACCCCTACCCATAAAGGAATATATCCATAATTATTTATATAGTGACTCGTTGCTTCATGTTGATAACCATTTATTCTAATTTGTCTTTTTACTTTTCTTATTAAATCATTTATTTGTCTATTTTTTTCTTTTCCTTTTACAAAGTTATTTGGATTTAAATAGTCTTTTTCTTTATAACCATATTTTCTACTCATAACATAGCTATATATTGATTTGTAGTTATTTTCTACGATAAGTATGTTTTTGAATATTATGTTTCTAAAGTATCTATCAAATGTGAATAAAGCATATAATTCTTCAAATGTAGCTCCATCAACAAATCTTTTTGATCCGGTTACTAGAAATGGAGAACGATATCCGTTTAGAAAGAAATAATTTTCTCTTAAAAGTATTTCTTTAGCTTTATCATAGTCTTCTACAATTAAACCTTTACTTTTTAGAATATCTATTTGTTCTTCTATTGTTTTAAATACTTTAGCTGACATACTTCACTCTCCCTATGATATAGATTATATCACTTAAGTTTAGTTTTTAAAACTAATTTTTATGTTTTTTACGCAAAGAAAAAACTCTATAAAACAATTTATAGAGTTTAGTACATAGATAAAATTATCTCTTAGAGAATTGTGGTGCTCTACGTGCTTTCTTAAGTCCATATTTCTTTCTTTCCTTAATTCTAGCATCACGAGTTACCATTCCGTTAGCTTTTAGAACTGGTCTATTTTCTTGATTAGCAAGCATTAAAGCTCTTGTAATACCTAATCTGATAGCTCCAGTTTGTCCTGAAAAGCCTCCACCTTTAACTACAATGTTAATATCATATTTGTCTTTAGAATCAATTAAAGCTAATGGTTGTGTTAAATCGATTACTAATGTTTCATATGGCATGTAATCTTTAACATCTTTTCCATTAACAGTAATATTTCCTTTTCCAGGAGTTAATGTTACTTTAGCAACACTTCTTTTTCTTCTACCTATAGCAGTATATTTATTTTCTTTAGCCATGTTACTTTACCTCTAACCTTTCTGGTTTTTGTGCTTCATGTTTATGTTCACTTCCAGCATAAACAAATAATTGTCTGTAGATTTGTCTTCCTAATCTATTTTTTGGAAGCATACCTTTAACAGCTCTTTCAACCATTTCTACTGGGTATTTTTCTACCATTGTTTTAGCAGTTCTTTCTCTAAGACCACCTGGATATCCACTATGATTATAATATATTTTATCTTCTAGTTTATTTCCAGTTAATTTTACTTTTTCAGCATTAATAATAATAACGTTATCTCCACAAGCTACATGTGGTGTATATGTAGGTTTATTTTTTCCTCTTAATACACTAGCAGCTAAAGCAGCAACTTTACCTAAAGTTTTTCCTTCAGCATCGATTACATACCACTTATGTTCAACGTCTTCTTTTCTTAACATAAATGTTTTCATAATTTTTTCCCTTCTTTGACTTTAACACCGATTACATTTGCAACTATAATCATTTCTATCCCACAGAAACTATGCCTCCATCAAAATGTACCGGGAATATTATATAAAAAGAAATAGTAAATGTCAAATGTTTTTGAGCTTTTTACTTGATTTTTACTATCATTTTTCGACATTTTTTTCATTTTAGCTTTCTTGACATATTATTAATATCATTATAAAATATATTATATGATATGGAGGTGTATATGAAGAACAAAGTACCTATAATAATATTATCTATTTTATTTGTTATTTCTAGTGCTTGTGCAGTTGTAGGTTTTATTAATTATAAGGAAGAAGATGTTGTAGTTCCTGAACCTCCTAAAGACGAAATAGTTTATGAATATTATATAGAAGATGCTCTTACTGATAAATTACCTAGTAAAGATGATTATCTTTTTTCTAAGTTTAATTGTACTGATAATATTAAAGCTGAATTTGATGAAGAAAAATGGAAATTTGTACCAGAAGTTAATAAAAAAGCAACTTGTCAATTATATTTTGTTAAAAAAGTTTATGAAACAACAGTTACAGTAAGTAATGGAATTGTTAATGATGAAAATAATACTAAAACTGTTAATAGAGAAGAAAGTGTTACATATAGCATTACTCCTAATGAAGGATATATTTTTGATAGTGCTACTTGTAGTGATAATAAAGAAGTCAAATGGGATGCTTCAACTAATACATTGACAATTGATTCAGTTACTAAAGATGTTGCTTGTAAGTTGATATTTTCTGTTACTAAATTAAAATTTAATGTTATGGTTGATACTGAAAGTGGAACTGGTAGTGATGAAGCTACTTATAATTATGGTGATTCTGTAACTGCTGTTGTTAAACCTAAAAGTGGTTATGAAGGAAAAGAACCTCAAATTACATGCTCAAATGGTCAAGTAGCAACTTATGATGTTGAAAAATATATTTTATCAATTGAAAAATTAACTAGTGATACTAAATGTAGTGTTAAATTTAAAAAAACTCCTGTTAAAGTGTATACTTTCAAATTAATATTAGAAGAAGGAATTACTGTTACTACTGGAGGAGATTTAATAAATGGAGTTAAGATTTCTGCTGGTAGTGGTGAAAACTTTACTTTAAGAGCTGAAAATGGAAAAGAACCAATTATTGATTGTGGTGGAAGACAACCAAGTACTAAAAAACAAAATGATGAATATACTTACTTTTATGAATATTTAGATATTTCTAGTGATATGACTTGTAAAGTTACTAATGGAAAATAAGTTTTCTTAATTGAAAACTTTTTTTGTTGATAATTTGTTTATAAAATGATAAAGTATCAATGAGGAAAAAAAGTATGTGGAAAATTGGAAATGTTGAAATTAAAAATAGAATAGTTTTTGCACCTATGGCTGGTATTTCTAATGAAAGTTTTAGATCAATAATAAAGAGTATGGGAGCAGGTCTTATTTATTCTGAAATGGTAAGTAATATGGGTATTATTTATAATAGTAAGAATACAATAAATATGTTGAAAATTAATGATGAAGAAAGACCTATTAGTATTCAAATATTTGGTAGTGATGTTGATAGTTTTGTTAAAGCTAGTAAATATGTTTGTGAAAATGCTAAACCTGATATTATTGATATAAATATGGGATGTCCAGTACCTAAGGTTGCTCTTAGATCTCAAGCTGGTAGTGGTCTTTTAAAAGATCCACAAAAAATATATGAAATAGTTAATGCTGTAGTTAATAGTGTTAATGTTCCTGTTACGGTTAAAATTAGAGCTGGATGGAATAATAATACTATTAATTGTGTAGAAGTTGCTAAACTTATAGAAAAAGCTGGTGCTTCTGCAATAGCTATTCATCCAAGAACACGTGAACAAGGATATAGTGGAAAAGCTGATTGGAACTTAATTAAAGCTGTTAAAGAAAGAGTTAATATCCCCGTAATTGGAAATGGTGACATTACAACTATATATGATGCTAAAAGAATACTTGAAGAAACTGGTTGTGATGCAATAATGATAGGTAGAGCAACTATTGGAAATCCATGGTTTATACGTGAATGTGTAGAATATGTTGAAAACAATAATATAATAGATGAACCTACTAATAAAGAAAGAATAGATATGATGGTATATCACTATGAATTAATTAAGAAAAATGAAGGTGATAAAAAAGCTATTTTAGATATTAAAACACATGCTTTAGCATACTTGAAATATATACCACAATCTAAACAATTAAAGACTGAAATTGCTCTTTGTAAAACTGAAGATGAATTCTATAATTGTGTTAATAAAATCTATAATCATATTAATGTGATAAATAAGTAAAAATTACTAAAAGTGCCAGTAAATCCTTGTATTACTGGTATTTTTTGTTATATAATGAAAATTAAGGAGGAATAGGAAATGAGAAAGACTGGATTATTCAAAATAATCATGTTTATACTACTTGGAATAGTGGTAACTACTTGGATTTTCTCAGCTAGTTATATCAATAATGGTGAATTAGTTGAACTTGGAATGTATAATGTTGGATTCTTTGATTTTTTCCAATTATTATTTGGTTCTTTTGAATTCGAGTACTTCATCCAAATCTTTATCTTATTAGTTTCTATTGGTGCTCTTTATGGGGTACTTGGTAAAACTGGAAAATATAGAGCTTGGATTGAAAAAGTAGCTAATAAAATGAAAGGTTCTGAAGTTATCTTTCTATTAGCAACAGCTTTTGTTATTGCTGCATTAACATCAGTATTTGATTATGGACTAAGCATGTTTATCTTCTTCCCATTACTAATTAGTATTATATTAGCTATGGGTTATGATAAAGTTACAGCTGCTTTAACTACATTTGGTGCTATGTTAGTTGGAACTATTGGTAACACAATTAGTTATAATACAGCAGGAACAATAAGTAGTATTTTAAGTGCTGAAAGTAGTACTGGAATTTATTTCAAAATAGCTTTATTTGTTTTATCATTAGCTGCATTGTTCTTCTTTTTAGTTAAAGCTAAAAGAACAAAAATATTAAATAAGAATGCAGATGAAGATATGTTTATTGGTGAAAAATCATCAAATAAATATTCTATTGTACCTATTATAGTAGTATTATCAGTATTATTTGTATTAATGGTTATTGGTTGTACTAATTGGTCAAAAGAATTCAATATTAACTTCTTCAGTGATTTAAATTCTACTATTACTAAAGCTGAAGTTAAATTGCCACACTTCCATGTTACTACGGATGGAGTAGATGCTAAAGTTGAAAAAGTTGCAATTTTTGGTAAATTATTCGGAACTGTATCTGCATTTGGAGAATGGTATTATTCTGAAATGGCTGTTATGTGTTTACTTGCTGCATTAATTATTGGTGCTTTCTTCAGAATGAAATGGTCTGAAAGACTATCATATATGGCTGAAGGTGCTAAAAAGATGTTAGCTCCAGCATTATTAGTTGTATTAAGTTATACAGTTATCTATTTTGCTGGTAATACAATGTTCTATACAACAATTGCTAATTTATTATTAAGCATTACAAGTAAATTTAATATTTTCTTTAGTACAATAGTAGCTATTATTGGTTCAGCATTACATGTTGATATATTATATGTAGCAAATTATGTAGTACCTCAATTAGCAACTCAAGATGTTAATACAACATTAATTGCTATACTTGTTCAAAGTATCTATGGTGTTACAATGTTTGTTGCTCCAACTAGTATTGCTGTTATCTTAGGCTTAAGTTACTTAAACATTCCATATAAAGAATGGATTAAGAAAACTTGGAAATTAGTACTTACACTATTTGCTATAGTAGTAGTTGTATTAATAGCTGCAATGATAATATTATAATTAAAAGGTTAAGAATGGAAATATCCATTCTTTTCTTTTAGATTTCACATTAGTATGTTATTATTAAGTTGGTGATGAAAGTGGATTTAATGTTATTAATTATTATATTTTTACCAATTATTGCTCAATTAAAAATAAACGCTACTTATAATAAATATATGAAAGTTAAAAATGAAAGTGAATTAACTGGAGCAGAAGCTGCTAAAATGATACTTAAAAAGAATGGATTATCTAATGTGAATGTATATGAAACTAGTGGAACTTTGACTGACTATTATGATCCTAAAAAGAAAATGGTTGTTTTATCTAGTGATATATATAATTCAAAATCTGTTTCTTCTGTAGCTGTTGCTGCTCATGAATGTGGTCATGCTATACAAGATAAAGAAAATTATAAATTTTTGAGATTTAGAAGTGCTTTAGTACCTATTGTTAACTTTACTTCTAGAATTGCTTCTATATTTATTATATTTGGGTTTATATTTGAAGCATTAGATTTATTAGATGTAGGTATTATATGTTTATTAGTTGGTTTATTATTCCAATTAGTTACATTACCTGTTGAATTTAATGCTAGTACTAGAGCTAAAGATCAATTAGAGATATGTGGTATTGTTAAAAGCAAGGAAAAAAGTGGAGTTAAGCAAGTATTAAGTGCTGCAGCATTTACTTATGTTGCTGGATTTATTGCTGAAGCTTTACAAATATTAAGATTAGTATTAATTAGTAGAAATAGAGATTAATTTAAAGACATTTAAAAAGGTATATTTACATTTTGATATAAATATACTTTTTATTTTGTTTTTCTTTTTATATAAGCTAATTTTATGTTTAAAATAAAAAACTAATCAAATGATTAGTTTAAATTATTTTGTATATGGTAATAAGGCCATATATCTAGCTCTCTTAATTTGAGTAGCAATATGTCTTTGATGTTTAGCGCAAGCTCCAGTCATTCTTCTAGGTAAAATTTTACCTTTTTCATTAATATATTTTAATAAGATTGGAACATCTTTATAATCAACGCTTTTTCCAGCACACATTTGACATATTTTTTTTCTTCTATAAAATTCTGCCATTTTTAATCCTCCTTAGAATGGTAAATCATTATCACTTAATGATACCTCTTTGTCATAATTTTCATATGGATCTGAAGCAGAAATATCATATTCTGGCATTGGATCAATAGGTGCTACTGATGGTGCATCTACATAAGCATTATTTGTAGGTTGACTTCCACTATTTTCGTTTCTTCCACCAACAAATTCTGCATTTTCTACTACTATTTCAGTAACATATCTTTTGCTTCCATCTTGAGCATCATAACTTCTAGTTTGTACTCTTCCTTCTACACCAATCATACTACCTTTTTTGAAAAACTTTGATACGAAATCAGCAGTATTTCTAAAAGCAACACAAGGTAAGAAGTCAGCATCATAGCCACCATCTTTATTTTTGAAGTTTCTATTTACTGCAACTGTAAAACTAGCAGTTGAAAATCCAGCAGTTGTACTTCTTAATTCAGGATCCCTTGTTAGTCTTCCGACTAAAACAATCTTATTCATTAATTACTCCTCTTCTTCTCTAATGATAATATGTCTTAAAATATTCTCATCGATTCTAGCTTTACGATCGAATTCTTTTACTGCATCAGTAGAAGCTTCAACGTTAAATACATAGTAATTACCTCTAAGTTGTTTGTTAATAGGATAAGCTAATTTTTTTTGTCCCATATCTTTAGTATTATTGATTTTAGCTTTCATATCTGTAAGCACTTTTTCAAATGTCTTTACAACATCTTTTTGAGTCTTTTCATCAATATCTGTTTTAACGATAAACATTATCTCATATTTATTCATCATTACACCTCCTTTTGGTCTTACGGCTTCATTAAATGAAGCAAGGAACTTTTTTAGTTCGAGTGTATTATAGCATAAACATGTTTTTTAAACAATATTATTTTTAAAAAATTCTTCATTTTACTTTACATTTAAATGTTTTTTGATTAAATAATTGATAATTTTGATTCATTTTTTATTATAATTGTTATTATGAATGTATATATAGCACAAATATTTGGAATTTTGGCGATTGCTTGTGTAGTTATATCTCTTCAGTTTAAGAAGAAAACTAAGATGATGTTTTTGCAAATGGTTGCTAATGTTTTTTATGCTATTCAGTACTTAGTATTGCATGCATATACAGCTGTTGCTACTAGTTTAGTGACTGTTTTAAGATGTATTTTATTTAATAAATATGATAAAACTAGAAAGAAAGTACCTAAAAGATTATCTTTGCTTTTGATTGTTATTGTTTTAATAATTGGTGTTTTTAGTTATGATGGATATTTATCTTTAATACCAATTGTTACATCTATTTCATATATTGTTGGAGCTTCAATTAAAAGTGCTAAAACATATAAGATTGTTTTTGGTATTTGTGCTGTATTATGGTTTTATTATAACTTTAAAGTTGGTGCTTTTATTTCAACGCTAGGAAATATTTTTGAAATTATTTCAACTATAATAGCATTACTTAGATATAAAAAGAAAAGTAAGAAATAAATCTTACTTAACTTTTCCATATATAACTTTTCCACATTCTATGATTTCTCCAACCATATCAAATGCAAATTTTAATATAGCACCTGGTGCTTTAAGAGCAAAGTTTCCTAATTTCTTTAGTGCTGTGGATGATTTCTTTCCTTTATTTATAGGAACATTACCATTTTTCTTTTCTTTCTCTTGTTTTTCTTTTTCTTCTTTTTCCTTTTTCTCTTTTTCAGCTTTTTCTTTAGCTTCATTTTCATCCATTTCTTCGTTTATTGCTTGTTCAATTTCTTCTTCTGTCATTGGTCTTTCTTCTTGTTTTTGTTCTTGAGCTTTTGCTTTTTCATCCGTTTTAGCTTCTGCTTTAGTTTCAGCCTTATCTTTGTTTTCTTCTTGTGACTCCATACTCTTTTCTGGTTGTGGTGGAGCTATTGGTTTAAACTTTTCATACTTAGAACGTCTTTCTTCAATTATCTTTCTGTCTTCTTCTTCAATATCAGAAATGTTTCTTAATGGATTTATAACTTTTCCGTCTTGTGATATTTCTTCTATAAATGAATTAAAGTGTGTTTTAGTATATACTCCATTTTCTACTTTAACATCTTCTTCATAAAGACTTTTAGCTTTACTCATTTCTGATACAAGTTCTTGTCTTATTTTTTTCATTTCTGTAACATAAGTTTGAATATATTGATTTTTTGTTCTAATATCATTCTTTATATTTTTTATGATAAGTTCGTCTGTTTCTTTACTAAGTCTTTCTTGTAATTCTTTAATCTCTTCTTTGTTTCTTTTTATTTCGGCTTCATATTTATGTTTTTTATCTAATTTTTCTTTTAGTTCTTTTCTTTTAGCATCAGTTAAAGAATATTTACCATTTTCTTCTTTAACACCAACCATTCTATCTAATCTATTTTTTTCTTGAGATATAATTTGTCTTATTAAATGATTAGTTATTTTTGTTTTTTCTGCTTGTAAGTTGTCATACATTACATTATCTTCTTCAGATTCACTTACTCTTAAAAAATCAACATCTTTTAATTCATCTCTTGCTTTAGTTACAATAGCTTTTAATTGTTCATTTAAAACATTTATGTGTTCTAAATCAACTTTATTTGCATTAACTAAAGAATTATATGAACTTTGTATTCTGTCCATTTCTTCTTGTAATTGTTTTAAATTATCTTTTGCATTATTATATTCTGAACTATTCATATTTCCCCCTTATTCCATCCCAATGGAATCTCTAAAATCTCTGATTCTAACTTCTATTTGTTCATTAAAATCTTCAATTATTTCTTCTAATATCGTTCTATTTGTTTCTTCTATAAATTCTTCACCAATTTCTTTATAAATTTTATATTTTGAAGTTGGCTCATCATTTACAACTTCATTACAGAAAAAATATGTTGTATTATTATATATTGTTTTAGCTAAAACTATATAGTCTTTTCCGTGTAATTCAAACATATAATCTATATCTATCTTTTCCATAATACACCTCTTCATATTAAGAATAACATTTTTTTACATTTTTTACAATAAAAGAGACATAATACATGTCTCCTTTACTATCTATTACTTCTAAATCTTTCTTTTTCGTCTAGTATTTTCTTTCTTAATCTAATAGCATCAGGAGTTACTTCTACTAATTCATCATTTTCAATGAATTCTAATGCTTCTTCTAATGTATATGTTTTAGCTTTTGGTAATACTATTGCTTCATCGCTACCAGAAGAACGTGTATTTGAGAATTCTTTGTTTTTACATGGGTTAACATTTAAATCATTTTCTCTATTGTGAATACCAATAATCATTCCTTTATATACATCAGTTGCAGGTTCTACTAACATAGTTCCTCTATCTAATAAATTATAAAGTGCATAACCAAATGTTTTTCCAGTTTCCATAGAAACTAACACACCATTTTTTCTACCAGAGATTTCTCCAGCATATGGTTTATAACTATCAAAGCTTCTAACCATAATACCTTCACCTTTAGTATTTGTAATAAAGTTACTTCTATAACCAATTAAACCTCTTGTTGGTACATTGAATTCTAATCTAATGTAATTGTCTTCTGCTGGTTGCATTAATTCCATTGTACCTTTTCTTTCACTTATATCACTAATTACTGTTCCTGAATAATCATTTGGAACGTTTACTATTACTTTTTCATATGGTTCACATAAAACACCATCTATTTCTTTAGTGATAACTTCTGGTTTAGATACTCCTAATTCATATCCTTCTCTTCTCATATTTTCAATTAAGATAGATAAGTGTAATTCACCACGACCTGATACTTTAAATCCGTCTGAACCAGGTAGTTCTTCTACTTCTAAACCTACATTTCTTTCTAATTCAGCCATTAATCTATCTCTTAAATGTCTAGATGTTACAAATTTACCAGTTTTACCAGCAAATGGACTTGTATTTACCATAAAGTTCATTGATAGAGTTGGTTTTTCTATTTCAATACTTGGTAGTGGATCTATATGATTTGGATCACATATTGTATCACCAATTGATATTTCTGGACATCCAGCTACTGTAACAATATCTCCATAGTATGCTTCTGTAACTTCTTTTTTCTTAATTCCTTCATTAACAAACATTTTAGTAATTTTTTCTTTTACTATTGAACCATCATTCTTAACAATTGTAACCATTTGACCTGTTTTGATTTTTCCTTTATTAATTCTACCAATTCCAAGTCTTCCAATATAGTCATCATAATCTAAAGATGAAATTTGGAATTGTAATGGATCATTTTCATTTCCTTCAAATGGAGCTGTTGTTTCAATTATTGTATCTAATAATGGTGTTATATCATTATTATCATCATTTTCTTCATATTTAGCTATTCCATCACGAGCTATACCATATAAAATCTTAAAGTCTAATTGTTCATTGTTAGCTCCTAATTCACAGAATAAATCAAATGTCATATTAACAACTTCTTCGACTCTAGCATCTTTTTTATCTATCTTATTAATAAATAGAATTGGTTTTAAGCCATATTTTAATGCTTCTTTTAAAACGAATCTGGTTTGAGGCATTGGTCCTTCTGCTGAATCTACTAATAATACAACTGTATCTACAGTTTTAATAATTCTTTCAATTTCACTAGAAAAATCAGCATGTCCTGGAGTATCAACTATATTCATTTTGATACCTTTATAATTTATAGCGCAATTTTTTGCTGTGATAGTAATTCCTCTTTCACGTTCTAAGTCTCCACTATCCATAACGCAATCAACTACTTGTTGGTTATCTCTAAATACTCCATTTTGTTTTAAAAGAGCATCTACTAGTGTACTTTTACCAGCATCTACGTGAGCTACTACAGCGAAATTAATTATTTTTTGCATAAAGTCATCCCCTTTTTTAATACGACTATTAATATTACACCATTTTATCTATTATTTCAAGAAAAACTTTACTTTTTTAGCAAAATATCACTTGTAGTGATAAATTATCATTCACAGTAAATGGCGAAAATATCCAAATAATGGCAAAATATTTATATGAGGGAAAGATGAAAGACGAATATTTATTTAAAGATGAAAAAGATTTATATTCAATAATTGGCAAGAATATAAGATATTATAGAAAACTTTATTCAATTAATAATGATGAGATGACTCAGGAAAAATTAGCAGAAATAATAAATGTTTCTACATCTCTTATAGGTAACTTAGAAAGTAAAAAAACTTATCAAGGGATAAGTATTTATAATTTGTATAAAATAAGTAAAATATTAGATGTGTCTATTGATAATTTTTTTATTGATCATTAGTAATTGATTCAAAGAATTTATCTATGGAAGTGTTTAATACTATTGAAATTTTATATAAAGACATTAATGATAGTCCTTCACTTCCTTTAGTACTTTCAAACTTTCTTATAAATTCTGGTGATACACCAATATCTACTGCTAGTTGTTCTTGAGTTATTTTATTTAATTTTCTATATTTAATAACGTTATATGCTATAGTTTCTATAATATTGTTATCAAAATTGAATTCTCTTTTAAATTTTGTCATACAATCACCAATTTAATTGTACATTTTTTAACATGAATTTTATGTAATGTAATACTATACATTTTCGATTAAAAGGTTTATAATTGATATATGAAAATGAATCAAGATGAACTAGATATAATTATTGGAAAGAATGTTAAAAAATATAGAAAACTATATAATAAAATGTATGGTAAGATGACTCAAGAAGATCTTGCTGAGATAATTAATGTTTCAGTTTCATTAATAAGTAATTTAGAAAGCAGTAGTGTTATTAAAGGTATTAGTATTAATAATTTATATAAGATATCTATTGTACTTAGGGTACCAATAAGTAAATTTTTTGAGGATGATAATGATGAATAATTTAAATAATCTATCTGAAGTATATTCTTTATTAAAAAGTGATGCATTAAAAAATAAAATTATCTCTATAGATAAAAATGAAATGATTGAAGTTAAAAGTCATTTAATCCATAAAGATAATTACATTAATTATTATGATAATGTTATTTTTAATATAGATAATTATGTTAGTTTTATAAAGAACTATTTGTTTATAAATCCTTTAGAATTAAAATATATACTTGAGCTTACTGTTGATAGCAAGTTGAATAGTTTGTTTTTTGATAAATCATATTATTATGATAATTTAGATTGGTATCAAAGTGAATTTATCAAATTATTTTTGTATAAATATGAGATCAATTATAATATATTAAGAAAACACATTAATATTAAACATAGAGCTTTTTTAGAATTAATAGATAATATTAATAAGCATAAAAAAAGAGCATATTCTTATTTTGATGATATTAATCAAAAGAATTTACTCTTTCATATATCTATTATTGAAGATTTAGAAGATATTACTTCATAAATACATCATATGCGTTTTTATAACAGAAAGTTACTCTATTAGTATCTTTCTTTTTTTGTTTGATTAAGAATCCTTTATCTACTAGTTTATTTATAACTTTATTGACTGAATTTATATGTATTCCACAATCATTGACAATATCACTTGTTGTGAATACTATTTTCTTCATCATTTCTGGATATATTTTATATATAGTTGTTCCACCAATTTCTTTTTTAAATTCTTCTAAATCATTTTTATATACTTTATTGATTTTTTTAATTCTTTTAATGTTTATATTACATTGATTTATTATACATTGAAGAAAGAATTTAACAAACTTTTCTACATCTTCTTCTATTTCACCACTTAATAAAGTAAAGTAAGTATTTTTTAAAGCATCAATACTTTCTGATATAAATAAAATAGGTGGTTCTTTTTTATAAAATGATACTTGAACTGGTATCATAAATCTTCCCATTTTTCCATTTCCTGATAAGTATGGATGTATTTTTTCATATTGATAATGTGTTAATGCTGTACTTAAAAATACTTCATCTTCTTTAGAATTAATATATTCACACATATTTTTCATTAGTTCATTTACTTCTGTATAAACAGGTGGAATGAAAGATACGACTGATCCAGCTAATCCTGGTTTTAGAAGAAAATTTTGTTTCTTTCTTAAGTGACCACTGCCTTTAGTTTTATTATCTTTTTTGCAGTCCATAAATAACATTTTATTAATATTATTGTAGAATGGAATATCTATTTTTCCATTTTGTAATTCTGATAATGCGAATGATAATGATTTCTTAAGATTTTCAAATTCTATAGAAATATTATTTTTTACCATATATGGCATAAAATATGTGTTATCTTTATCTATTTTAGCTCCATCTATTTTAAATGAATTATAAAGTTCTAAACTATATTCTGCTTCAAGAAAACATTTATAGTCAAATTGCATGTTTCTTAGATATCCTTTATATTCTCCATATATTTCTCTTGCTTCAAATAATAAAGCTGATATTTCATTTGATGGTGTATAATCAAATGGCATTTTTCTAGCTTTGTATGGTTCCATATTATCACCTCAGTATAATTTTATCATTTTTTTAAATAAAAATATACATATTTAGTGTGAAATATGTATATTTAGTTAATTATTTTATAAAACAAAAAGCAATCAGTTCTGATAAAACATGATTGCTCCGAGTTTGAACGAAAATCGATTATAATCGTTTAAATCACATTTAATGACTTAAACATGTTCTAAATATTATCAGTATTTAGCATAACCACTTATCATTTTTGAGTTTACTTTCTCAATGATACATCATTTGTCCATAGTAGATAAGAATTCTATTTCTTAAATTAATAAGAGTTATATTATTATAAAATATATATTATTAAACATAAATATCATAAATTAATAAACTAATATTAACAACAACATAAATATTAAAATAAATATATACATAATGTAATATTAAATATAATCTCTATATACAATAATTTAATATTATACATGAAACTATAATAATTATTACAACTATATAATAATATATTATATAGAACTTTTTCACTAAACAATCAGAAATATCAATCGTTATCCAGTTTAGTGGACTTAACAATCAAAATATTTCATAACTATTCTTTAGGACATTATTATTGTATCAAGATAATAATAAGTTGTCAATATTTTTTTAATCTTTTTTATTTATTATTTAACAAATTACTTTTATCTGAATATGAAGTATGTAATAAAGTCTTACTTGGTTCACTTAAAGGTCTTTTTAGATAATTTTTATAAAGCATTTTTATTTCTGGATTATCATAAGAACATTTATTTTTTCTTTTCTTATCTATTTTATATAATCCTTCACTTCTTTTCTTTTTTATCTCTTCTAATTTAGGTATTGCACATAATGGTTGGCCTCCACCACCGATACATCCACCTTTGCAATTCATTACTTCTATAAAATGATATTTTTTATATTCATTATTTTCTAATAATTTTTCTAAATTTTCCATTTGTTGAACTATTGCTATTTTAATAGTTTCACCATTTACATTAATACTTGTTTCTTTTATGCCATCAAAGCCTCTGATATTTTCGAAATTAATTTCACTATCTTTTATATTCTTTTTAGTTTTCATTCTATAGAATGCTCTTATTAATGCTTCTGTTACTCCGCCAGTTGATCCAAATATAACACCTGCTCCACTACTAGTTCCCATCATTGTGTCGTATGGTGTTTCTGGTAATTCACTTAAATCAATGTCCTCTTCTTTAAGAAGTAAAGCAAGTTCACTAGCAGTAACTACATAATCTATGTTAAGCGTATATTCTTTAGCCTCCATCTTTTTAGATGTACAAGGTGTTATTGCTACTGTTACTATTCTATTTGGATCAAATCCTTTCTCTTCTGAAAAATAACTTTTAATCATAGCACATTGCATACCTATTGGACTTTTGCATGTTGATAAGTTGTCTAAAAGTTCTGGATGATATACTTCTGCATATTTAACCCATGCTGGACAACAACTAGTAAATTGTGGTAGTGGTCCATTATTTTTTAATCTTTGAGAAAATTCTTCTGTCTCTTCGATAATTGTTAAATCTGCCCCAAAAGCTGTATCAAATACATAATCAAATCCTAATTTTTTTAATGATGAAACTAACTTTAATTCTGTATTATCTCCCGCTTCTAAACCGAAAGCTTCGCCAATAGATACTCTAACAGCTGGAGCAATTATTGCAACCACTATTTTTTCATTTATATCCAATATATTTTTAATATCTTTGTAAGAATACTTTGGAATCATTGCTCCTGTAGGGCACTTTAAAATACATTGACCACAGCCTAAACATATTGGTTCTTTACATTTGTTTAAATCATATCTTAAACCAACTATATTTTCACATGTTTTTTTACATTGTCCACAATTAATACATCTTTCATTAACTCTTGCAATACAATTATTATATTCACTAATACGAATCTTTTTATCTTCTAAATGATCGTTTATAATTTTACTTTTTTCTATTTGAGTTGTTTCTTCTACTACTGAATCAATAATGGAATCTAATCCTATATCAGTTATATCTTCTTCTATTTTATTAAAATTATCTTTTGTAGATTCACACATAGGACATTTATAATCATCTGATAATTCTTCTTTTTCTTCTATATATCCACACTTATTACATATGTATTTCATAACAACTCTCCTTATTCTTTAATATATTATATCATATATTATTTAGATTTACTAATCTCAAAATAAAAGGTTGTTCCTTCTCCTAATTTAGACTTAACTCCATACTTATATCCATGTGTTTCAAGAATAGTTTTTACTATAGATAATCCTAGTCCTGTACCAAATGCATTTCTTTTGTGTTTCTTTTCGTTGTGATAATATTTATCCCAAATATACTTAATATCTTTCTCGTCTATCCCTTTTCCTGTATCCTTTATTTCAACTAATACAGTTTTTTTCTTTTCTGTTAAGTTTATATATATTTTCTTGTCATCTCCAGTATAATTTACAGCGTTATTGACTAAATTATATATAACTTGTTCCATTCTTTTTTTATCAGCTTTTACCATGATTGGTTTATCATTTTCATAGACAAATTCATATCCTTCATTATCTATTAAAATATAATATCTTCTAATAATTTCTTTTATTAAATCATTTAAATCAAATTCTTCTATATTAAGTTCATATGTTTTAGATTGTAATTTTGATAAGTCAAGAATATCACCTACTAAAATATTTAATCTATCTGTTTCTTCTATAATAATATTTAAGTTTTCTTTTCTTTTAGCTGGTGTTTGATTTTCTAAGTCTCTTGTCATTTCTGCATATGCTTTTATCATTGTAAGAGGTGTTCTTAAATCATGGCCAACATTTGCCATTAGATCTTTTCTTAATTCATCTGTTTTTGACATTTCTTTCTTAGCTAAGTCTAAAGCATCTGATAATTCTTCTATTTCTACTATATTACTCTTTGTACTAAAATTAACATCATAATTTCCATTAGCCATTTTTTTAGCTGAAGTACTTATATTTTCAATTGGTTTTGATATTTTATTTGATATAAAATGAACTATTAATAAAGATACTACTAAAAGGAATCCAGCTATATAAATAAATTGCTTTTTTAGAATTAATATCGAATCATCCAAAGGTTGAATAGATGTATTTAAAAATATATATAAATTATTTCCATATTTAATCGCTCTTACTAAATTTGAATTTCCAAATCTAGAATTTTTTAATAAATATGTTTTTTCTGTATCATCACTCTCTATAAAGTTTGTTATAAATTCAGTATTTGTTTTACTATCTCCTATTAAACATCCTCTATTATAAAGATTAGATACAGTTTTTGTGTCATTATTAGTATAAATAGAAATACATATTCCATATTCATATGACATATCTTCTAATTCTGAAATAGTTAAGTCATCATTTTGTTTTATTTCATGAGCTATTGTGTCTAATTGATTTGTTTTGTATATTTCATAATATTTGTTTAGGAAAACTATTTGTGTAAAAAAAAGAATACCCAGTATTAATACTGAGAAAGCAAATAGTGAAGTCCATACTAGTTGTTTAATTTTCTTTGTTTTTGATATCAAATTTATAACCCATCCTTCTTACTGTAGTTATTAAATCTCTGTATTCTCCTAAATTATTTCTAAGCATTTTAATATGTGTATCTATTGTTCTATCATTACCAAAATAGTCATAATTCCAAATATTATTAAGTAATTGTTCTCTTGATAATGCAATCCCTTTATTATTTATAAAATATACTAATAAATCATATTCTTTTGGTGTGAGTGGAAGTTCTTTATCTTTAATGTATACTGAATGACCTAAAAAATCTACTTTTAAATCTTTATATTTAAAGAAACTTTCTTCTCCTTTATATCTTTTAGTTACTGCATTTATTCTTGCCATTAGTTCTTTTGGACTAAATGGTTTTGTCATATAATCATCTATTCCTAAATCAAATCCAGCTAGTTTATCATATTCTTCTCCTCTAGCTGAAAGCATTATTGTAGGTGTATTGTATTTTTCTTTAATTAATTTATATGCAGTAAATCCATCCATTTTAGGCATCATTATATCTAGTACTATAATATCAGCATCTTTTGCTTTTTCTACTGCTTCTATTCCATTAACTGCTTCTAGTACTTCATAACCGCTACCTAAACAGTATTCTTTTATAACATCTCTTATTAATTTTTCATCATCTGCGATTAATACTTTCATACTTTTCACCTCATGTTTATAATATAATATTATAATATGAAATTCTAGTGAAATTTCAATGATTATTATGAAATTAATCTTTTATATATTGTTCACAATTAAATCCTGTACATTTAACTAAATATTCATCAACTACTTGTTTGTTTCCAATTATCATGATTTTAGGATATACATCATTATACGATAGTAAATCATTACTGAATTTTGGATTTAATTTATTTAATTCTTTTATAGTTGTAGTTGTTAATTGATCAGAATCAATATAATAGATATTATTATCTTTAGTTAACCAATGTTCTAATACATCTAAAAATAAAGTACAATCTATACTAGTACATTTATTGCCTAAAAATACTACTTTTGAAAATTCATTATCATTATATAATTCTTTTAATTTATTTTGATTAATATTTATGTAATTTAAAGCTTGAGATTTTTCTTTTTTATAACTTACTATATTTTGACCATAGTATAATTCAAATCTATAATTTAAAGCGTCATCTGGATTAGAAAAATATTTTACAATTTTATTATTCATATTTAATGTAATATAGCTTTCTGTGACTTCTTTTATTTGTAGATTTAGATTACAATCTAATTTAATTGTATTTGTTCTTTTATCAAATGAATAGTTTTTGCATTTTGAATATTGTGTATTTACTTTTTCATTTGGTATAGTGAATGTAACTTTATTTTCAGTTAAATACAATTTATCATAGTGCCCTGTACTATAATCATAGTAATACCAATCTCTATTAAATATTCTTTTATCTAATGTTTTTGAACTATATCTATTGAAATTAAAAATAGATATGAGTAAAGACATTAAGATAATAATTAAAATTATCAATACATTCTTATTCTTCATATCTATATTATAAACAAAACTATTATTTTTTTCAATTATTTATTAGTATTAGCATAATAATTAAAATCTGAGATTTCTATCTCTATTGCTTCTAAATCATCAGCATCAGGGTCATTATCTAATATCTCATCTATTTCAAATAAAAGGTCAGTAATTGATGAAATACTATCTATATCAATTTGATATCTTTTTAATACTTCAAGTTGATATTCTGATAAGAAAATACCTTTTTTAACTTCTTTATGCATATACTTTTGATCATATAAATCGTCTATATTTATATTTTGATTATCTATATTCATATTTTTCACCTAATAAAAAATCACTATTAATCAGTGATTCCATATTTATCTTTGAAT
>USNG01000003.1 GCA_900556025.1 uncultured Mycoplasmatota bacterium | reverse complement strand
TCTTTTTTTGCTAATCTGCTATAAACTCGAACATCTTAACAAAAATCTTATTAACATCCGTAATAGGTTCTGAAAAAGTTATATCAACAATTTCATTAGGATGAATACCATAATCGCTAGCCAAATGATTTGACATTCCTAAATAACTCTCCGTTTTATTATCAGTAAAATCATAATTAGCACTAAAATAAGCATCTGGTCGATTTGAATTTTCGCCATAATACAATGCACAAATCACACTACCAGAATAACCATTCTCATCAGTAGTATAATCAACTATCGCAGTATTAATCTTCGTCTTTCCCTTAAGCTCATTCTCAAGCAATCTATTATACTCCTCTTTATCTTGAACTGAAAGAGATTCAGCATCATATGATTTAATACCATCTTCAATTCCAGTCACAGTTGCAGTACCAGTAACAAAATCTCCTACTTGAACCTCATCAGCAGTCTTATTAATAAGTTTTCTTGATGATAACATTACCTTTCCTAATACCTTCGCATATTCATTAGAAGTATATGCAATTGTAATCTCGTCAGCATTTTTACTCTTTACAACACCAGAAATACTTTCAGTTGTACCAGTTAAATTATCAACAAATTCTACACTATCATAATTATAATAAATACAATTTGTATTAACAATTTTACTAACTAAAATTAAATCTACATTATAACCTGAAGGAGCTGTAGAAGCTACTGCATAATCATTTCCTGCAAAATTAATTTTAACATTTCCAATATTGACTTTATAATCTTTAATATCATATTGCGATAATATTAAAATACCTTTTCTATTTTCAAACTTGTCCTTAATAGTATCTGCACTATCAAATTTTAAATTATATTGATTAGAAATTTTATTAAAATCATCATATGAATCAAAAGTTTTTACAAATACTTTTTCATCTTTTACATTTTTAAAATCAGCTGTAGCTGGTAATGCTTGATATTGAATCATTGAATCAATCTTCTCGCTACTCATATCATAACCGCTCTTATCTTTTATAGCTTCAATATAAGCTTCACCAATTTTATCAATATTACTCAATTTATTTGAAATTATAACTCCATCAGAATCCTGCATTTGAATAGCTCCAATATCTGAAGTTAAAGTAAAAATAAAATTCTTACTTTCAGTATTATAATCAAACTCTATAAACTTAGCCGTTGATTTCAAAGAATCAATATCATTCTCAGAAATCTTTTCATCATTCTTTCTATTAATATTATTCCTACACAAATCAACAAGCTCAGAATATTTTTCATAGTCAGGTGTTATTTCATAATATTTAGATTCATATTTAAAAATAATTCTATCTGGTGTTTTTATTAATCCTTCATCACCAGTTGGATTTTCTACATTATTTTCTGATTGATTGTTTTTAAATTTATTATTAGCCCAAAATCCTAAGCAAAAACAAGCAAAACAAATAACAATAACACATATAATACCAAATATTTTCTTTTTCATATTACTCATCCACCTTTAGTGTTCTTAATAAAGTTATTAAATATATAATAAACATAATCACAATAATAGCAATTATAATATACCCAAGAGTAGAACTAAATAAAGGATTAAAGTATGTTGGATTAAGTAAGTAAACTATTCCTACAAAAAACACTGGTACAATACTAAGTATAATAACTACAATCTTAGGAGCAGAACTAATATTCTTCATTTCTTCCTTTAGCTTCTTCTTATCAAATAAAGTTCTCTCAATAGAAGAAAATACCTCTACTATATTACCACCAGTCTTGTTAAGAACAGTAAGAGATGAAGAAACATAAACAGCTTCAGGTAACTTTACTCTTCTAGCAAATCTCTCAAAAACAGTATCAACAGATAATCCATATTTCATATCCAAATACATCTTCTTAAATTCATCTCCAAGAGGATAAGGAAGTTCCACGCTAGCAGTCTGTAATGCTTGAAGTGTACTCTTACCTGCCTTAAAACAATTATTCATAATAATTATTGCCCTAAGTAAATCATTCTCTATATTTCTAGTCTTTCTCTTATAATTCAAAAATAACAATATATCAAGTAAATAATACCCAATAAAATAATTAATAATATTATAATTACAACTAAAAGTCCTACAACTAAATACTCCATATTATCCTCCAATATTACTAACTAATTATATAATATTTTATATTATTTTTCTAGATAATAAACATTATATCCTAAAGAAGATAAAACTAATGTAGCCCTTTTACTTAATTTTCCACTTTTACAATATAAATAATATCTATCTCTTTTATTAAGATAAACTCTATAATTATTTAAAAGTTCATCATATGGAATATTAATACTATTAGGTAAATGCGAAGTACTATATGTATATTTATCACTAACATCTATAATTTTCATTTATATCACCTAAAGTATTTTATTCAAAAAAAGAGTGAACGTTATTGCTCACCCTCACTTCCAAAAAAGTCATCAAAGAAATCTTCAGATTTATCATTATTATTAACTACTACACTGTCAACATCAATATTAACTTTTGGTTTTTCAAGACCTTCAATTTGTGTTTTATTCTCTACCACTTTAGGTTCTTCTACCACACTTTGATTATTAACAGGTGTAATTACTTCATCTGACTTAATAACTTCAACTGGTTTATCTTCTTTGTATATTTCTTCAGTCTTCTTTATTTCAATTGGTTCTCCAATATCTATTACTTTATCTTCTTCATCACTTGGAATAATGAATTTAGGTAATGAATTTTTTGGAGATTCTGGTTTAACCTCAGTTGGAGTTTCCTCATTCATAACAAATTTATTTTCTTGTTTTACTGGTTCTGCTGCTTCAACTCTAGGTTCTTCCTTATGATCAAGTATATTAGAAATCTCTTTTTGAATCTCTTCTTCTGTCTTAGGAGTTAAATGAGATTCAGTAGTTACTGGAGAAGAAACATTACTAGCATTTTGTGCTTCTTGTTTAGCTTTCTCTTCTGCTTCTTCTTTTTCAAGTTCAGCTATTTTTTCATCTAATTTCTTTATATAATCATCTAAACTTGTAGGAGCAATACCACTCTTACTACCACCAGGTACTGGACCAGATTGCATAAAAGGATTTGCCATAGGATTCATTCCAGGCATTCCACCCATACCAGGCATACCCATAGGCATTCCACCCATTCCTGGCATACCATTACCAATTGGAGTTCCTTGTTTTTCTTTATAATCTGCTACAAATTTCTTAAGGTCAAATACTTGAACATCATGATGTTCACGTTCAGTATAACCCATATGTTCATATTTTCTTCCCCAATCAATTTTATAGTTATAAGTTAATTTAGTTTTAAAAGGCATACTTCTAAATCTATTAATTATAACTTCACCTTCTTTTAATGCTTGTAAATCACTTACAGTAAATAAAGGTCTAATTGGAGGAGCAGGTTCATCCTTCTTAGCTTTTTCTGGTTTTTTATCACCAAGTAGTTTACTAACTTCTTCTAACGCAGCTAACTCAGTAGTCATGATATATACGAAATTACCACAGTTACCTTTAATAGTCTCTGCTACTTCCTTACCATAAACTTGAGTTAATTGTGAGAAGTTTTGAATTGCAAAACAGAATCTAATATTTCTTGAACGAGATGCAGTAATCATAGTACCAACATCTTTAAGTGCTGGCATATTTGCAAACTCATCTAAAATAAAGTTTGTTCTATAAGGTAATTTTAAATTTGGAAATGTTTGAGCTGTAGCAATTAAAGCTTCATAAGCTTGTTTTACAAAAATAGTTGCTAAAGCATGATATGTAGTTTTTTCATCATGTATTTTTAAAAATACTGCTGTTTTTTCTTTACCAATATCTCTAATATCAAAATCACTATAAGAAAGCATTTCTGATAAAGCTTCTTGTGATGAGAAAATTCTTGTTTTAGTTCTAAATGTAGACATGATACCACCACGTGTTTCATTTGGAGCATTAATACAAGATGCAGCAGCAATATATGCTGGAGATAATTCTCCTTTACTTCTAAAATATTCTTTAATATATGTTGAAGAACCAACTCTGTCTTCTCCAACTTCAGCCATCATATTAATACTGTTAATATTAATTTCAGCTTCTTTAGCATCATCAAATAATCCTAATGAAAGTCCAGTAAAGAAGTTAGATGCAGTTTGTTCCCAGAAAGGTTCAGCCTTATTATTAGGATCAATCAAAATATTACTAGCTAAGTCTTGTAAAAGTTCATTAGCTTTATCAACGTTACCTTCTTTATAAACTCTATATGGATAACTAAATGGATTCCATGCAGCACCTTCTTTAGGATCACGGAAATTTATTAATATAATTTTATAGCCTTTTTCTTTAAGTAAGTTGCCACATTCTTCATAAAGTTCACCTTTAGGGTCTGTAACAATCATACTTTCACCATGTCTACCTAAAATGTTAATTAATGGAAACATAAAAGCTTGAGTTTTACCTGAACCAGAAGCACCCATGATTAACGCATGTGGTTGACCACTATCATCAACCCAAGCATCTTTACCATCATTAATAACTGGAATACCTCCAGCATCATAATTATCATCTTTTAAATGAACCTTTTTAATACCATACTCTTTCTTCATCTCTTTTTCAGTTAAAAGTTTAGAGTATCCATCTTTCTTAGTTTTCTTTTCAGTAGTAATTCCAAATCCTTCTTCTCTTTCAAAGAAATAAGAAGAACATCCAAGCATAATAGCTAATACAACTAAAAAGTAAATAACTAAAGTTGGTAATAAAAGTTCCCCTTTAAATGCAGGCATAGGATTTAAACCAGTAAACTTTGAACTTAATGCAAAACTATGTACATTAACAACAGCTACTGAAACAAAATATAATAATACAACACAAAATATTAAAAATATTACTATATCTTTTAACTCAGCTCTAAATTTAAGTTTCATATTTCCACCTCTTCACAAAAATATTATACAATATAATACATCATTTTTCACTAATAATCTAGAATTTTTGATGTTAGTACTTGATATTTAAATTGTTTACCCTTACTATTAATCATAAATTGTAATTGTTTATGAGTAACACTACCACCTAAATAATCTTTAGTAATAGTACTAGCTAAATTATAGTTTTTATTTTTAATTGCGTCTTTTAAATTATTAATGTTCATTTTCTCAGTACTAGTTCCACTAGTATCATATAAATAAATATATATATCTGCAGTAACTCCCATAGAACTCATAGCCATTCTCTCTACTCCAATAGTAATATTTTTATTAAATTCATCAGCTATCTGTCCATAATAGAAACAATATCTACCATTACTTCTATAAGTATATTTATAAAATTGTTCCATAAAACTTAAAAAATTATCATCAACATCTAATCTATATAATTCTTTAAATCCTTCTTTAACATGTTTATCCAATAAACAAAATAATTGTTCATCAGTATTTTTATGTAACATATATCTAGTATTTTCAATTTCATAATTAAATATAAAGTTTCTTAACATATCTTTAATTTGAGTATTTTTATAACCTTCTTTATAATCATAATCACTAATTAAAGCAAACTTAGAAAAATAATAATCATTTTCTAATTGTTCACGAACATCTTCATATTTACTATCATCACCAAAAATACTTTCATCAATTGTTATCTCTTCATAACTTGGAAAATTCTTTTTATTAACTTCTTCAGTTTTTTTATTATGAGAAATAAGTAAAGGAATTATGATTATCAAACCAAATATAACAAAGAATGAAAGTATTGCAATAGTAGCTTTTGTATCTTTACTCATAATTCCTCCTTAATATTTTATTTCAAATCTCTTAGGATTAAATGTTCCTGAATTACCTTTTCTTTGATAATTTCCACCCCAATTAAATCCAGCTGGTTCATAAGCATATTTATATAAAATATAGTTAACATTTTCACAATTTTCTTCTCCACCTATAGAATTAATAAATTCATTGTAAGTATCTAAATTACCATTATATTGTGATTTAGAATAATTCCAATCTTGTGTTAATCCATAAGCTTCAAGTCCAATTGAACCACTTGTAGTTTTAACTTCATTAAATGTTCCACCACCAGATAAATCAGATAAACTATAATTACAAGTTTTACCATTTGATATTTTTACACCATTAGTTAGTATATTACATACATTAGAAAATGCTTTTTTAAAACTATCAGCAGCTTTAGTATGAACAGTATATTCACTATTCCATCCTGCAGCAGAACAATTAGAACTTACAGTAGTCAAATTAGCTTCTTTCCATTTAGGATCAATACTAATAGAATTATTACCTTCATTAGCATAAGCAAATCCATAATATTTGCCTTTATTTGGAGAAACATTAGTATATTTTCCATTTACTTTATTTCCAAATTTTGCATCAGTATTATCTTCTTCAGTATTATCATCTTGATTATTTGAACTATTACTTCCTCCACATTCAAGTAATTCAGCTCCATCATCACCATAAGTTTCTTTTAATATTTCTGTAAAGCTATATCCATTTAAAGCTAACTCTTTCCATTTGTTTGCAACAGTACTTACATAATCAGCTTTATATACAGCTCCATCTTTTACAAGCAAATAATTAATTGCAGTTTGATATAAACTTTGTGCTCTAGAATATTCACTATTTGTTAAAGCACGTTTTGCAGAAGGAGGTCCTGGTATATATGATGTACAAGCTCCAACACTTCCACACGATTGATGAGCTTTAACAGCATTACAACCTTTTAATGGTGCACAATATGCTTGCCAACAGTTTCCACTTCTAACACTTATTGTACTACCTTTACTATAATTATTATTTCTAGCTAAAGCATATGAAATAGCGGCAACCATATGAGTCAAAGCATAATCATCAACACTACCACTACCAATACTTGTTTCAGCATAAGAAACACCAATTATATAGTCTTCCATAGAAGTAGTTCCATAAGATACTCCATCGCAATCTTTAATTTCAACTTGAATATCATTTAACTGTTCAGTTAAGAACTCCATACAGTTAGCACCAGTAACAATACCATGAACATTATTACCACCAAATTTATTATCTAAATCATCCAACATTAAGACTTCATTTAAATCAATTTTTCTATCAATAACTTCTAAAATAACTCTTTCAATTTGTTTAGGAGTAAACGTATCATCATATTCTATATTAGTATTAGAATCTGACATTCCTTGATAATAATATGGAAATTTAGTATAAACAAATCCAGTAGTATAACTATATTTTAAATTATCTTTAGTTTTATTATCAACATCAGCTGACATTAAATATCTAGATAAATCATTTTCAGGTTTTCCAAGCTTTTTAAAGTATGCATTTGCCTCACTATAACTTGCGTCAAGTACATCATATCCAGCTGGCTCTGTTTCACCTTTACATTCACCATCAGTAGAATTCCATTCAGTTAGTCTATTCTTTTTATATTCATATTCATCTGCTAAAGCTTCACCATATCTCATAGTTATTTTCCACATATCTAAACTATAATAATGTTTATCAACTTTAGTAGCATCACAATATCCAACTTTAATAGTTCCACTATCAGGTTTTTTAGGGTTTTTAAGAACTTCTCTTATATTCCATTTATAATATGTATAATCATCATGAAACATAGTATGTTCAATAATCATATCTAAATCATCTACACTAAGCATTCCACTATTTAACATATCTTCTAAATTTTCATAATGGTTAGCACTAGTACCAGCATCATAATTGCTTGGCACAGAATCTAAATTCTCTTTTTCAACTTTGCTATCATAACCAAATAATACAGTACCAATTACTAATGATTTATCTAATTTAATACCATAATCTTCTTCATACTCTTCAGTCTTGTTTTTAACATATCTAACAAAACTACATACGTTATTTATTTTTTTAGAGAAAAATCTAGAAATCCAATCACCAAATCTTGTCCAATAAGTATTAGGACAATTAGTATTTTCATTTAGATATTCTATTATTTCTTCATCTGTCATTTCATTACCATTAGCATCAAATTGATACTGTTCATCAGTATAAAGACCATCATTAGCACCCTCAGATGTTTCTTTTTCAGCCACACCAAAGAAAGTACTCATTGCACTCATTTGTGTATCAGAAGAAAATAACACAGTAAGAAAAGCAATAACAAAAATCATAACCACAATACCAGCTAAAACCAAATATATCTTTAATTTTACTGATGTAGGTATTTTACTTTTAATTGCTCCCTTAGCTGCACCTTTCAAATCAGATAATTTATCAGAAGTATTGCCACCATTTGAACCAATTTTTGGTTTTAAGTTAGGTTTTGAACTATCTTTTTCAGGCTTTTTTCCATCATCTATACTAGGTTTCTTTAGAGAATCTCCAGTTTTATTATCTGAATTATCTTCATCTTTACGTTTACCTATTGCTTCATTTCTTCTAATATTTTTTAATGCATTAATATCAGCTCTATTAAAAGCAGAACCCATTCCAGCAGAAAACTGACCAAAGCTTGAACTTTGACCTTGTTCTACATATTCTTCTTCATTATAATTTTCATTACCGCCGTTTGAATCCATACTTCTCCTTTAAGAATAAAGAGGATTTTTTTAGAATCCTCCTCCACTACCAAATGATTCTAACTCTTGTTGAGTTGCAATTACATTTATACGCATTCTTCTACTACCACATACGAATAATGCTTGTCCTTGACTATATCTTTTAATTGAATCTCTTTCTTGGTCATTTAAATCTATTAATCTTGATAAATCATCAACTGCTTGTTTCTTAAGACCCATAATTAAGTAATAAGAAGCATTATCAAATATTGCTTTTCCATGAATTAAAACATTAGGAGCAGCAAAATCTGTAGGTTGTTGAGTAATTATTATAGTACCAGTATTATATTTACGACTACGTCTTTGAATACGAGCCAAGAATTCAGCACCTAATGTATTTTGATCAGCAAGTAACATATGTGCTTCATCGACCATTAATATAGTATTAATCTCTCTATCTAATGTAAGTCCCCATGCATACTTTAAAATATTAAAGAATAATGCATTTCTAATATTACTATCAGCATTCATTAATTCACGAATATTAAATACTATAAAATCAGCATCAGTATCAATTGTAGTTTTACCAGTAAAGTAATATCTTAACTCTTTAGTCAAAGGTCTAATCTTTAACTCTAATCTTTCCATTATATCTCTTTCATGAGTATGTTCAGTCATAGATAATAATCTACCTTTTACTGTAGCATACACATCATCAAAAGTAGGATAATCTTCAGATCTTACTCTACTAAAATCAGTATTATAATCTATTTTATATCTTCTATATGTATCTTGTACAACTTCACTAAATAAAGTTAAAACATCTTCTTCAATATCAGGACTATAATATTTCATAAATGCCTTTAAAGTTTGTAAAGTACGAGTTAATATAGCATAGCCCATTCCCTCTTTTAATTCCTCTTCATCAGCATCTAATACAACTTCAAGTGGATTAATCATACCAAAATCTCCACCTTTACCTAAATCGATAAAGTCTCCACCATAAAGTTTAGTCATTTCTTCAAGTTCACCTTCAGGGTCAATAGCAACAATCTTATGACCATTTCTAATATTACTTCTTAACAATACTTTAGCTGCAGTAGATTTACCACTACCAGAAGTACCTAAAATAATCATATTAGCATTATTTCTATTAAACTCTTTTTTAGTTTGATATAAGAATTGATTAAATAGAATAACTCCTCCAGAATAATCAACTCCAAGTAAACATGAAAGTCCTGGATCTTTAATACTATCAAAAACAAATGGATACATAGCTGCAATAGTTACAGATGGAATTGGAGTACCAATTCTCTCTTCAATATCATTTGCTTCAAAGATAGGTAACATACTTTCTAATAATTTTCTTTGTTCAAATCTTAAAACTAATCCTTTCATACCCATAGCATCAAGATAGTTTTTAACTTGAACTTTCTTATTTTCTAATTCTTCATGAGAATCAGCAGAAATTAATAAGTGCATTTGAAAATCAAAAATTCTAGCTTGAGTAGCTGTTAACATAGATATGAATTGTTCAATACTTTCATAGTCTTGACGTAATCTTTCTTGAATAGTTCTATCATGTTCATCTTGATATTTTGATTTCATATCAGCAATCTCTTTATTTAACATTTTAGATAAAACAGAGAAAGCAATTGGAATATGTTTAATACACACTTTAATTCCAGATAATTGAGTAATATTTGCTAAATATCCTTCACTAATAGTTTTAGGATAACTAACAATTGTAAGTATTGCACAATACTTATCACTAATAATAATTTCAGATGGTCTGAATTCTAAGCTCTTAGGAGCAATTTGACTTTTAAAACTTACGCTCATATACTACTCATCACCGTTCCAAACTTGGTTGTGTCTCCACCATTCATAAATCCATCAAGTAAAACTCTTAAATCATCATTACTTACTTGAGCAGATTGTAGTCCAGCATTAGCTAAACCAGACACTATATTTTGTATTCTCTTTTGAATAATTTCAGGTCTTCTATCTTTGAATAGAATGAAATATTCAGTATCAGTTACATTAACTTCTTTGCTCATAAATAAATTAGCTTTATCTATATCTTCTCTAACTAACTTTCTAATAGATTGAGTTTGAACAGAATTATATAACAATTTTAATTGAGCAAGATATACATTAATATCAACTGGTCTATCAGATACAATTAACCAAAAATCATAATCCATAGTATTATAGAAACTTCTTAAGTTAAATATAGCATTAGACTGACTATCATAATCTAAAATAAATATGTTTCTTGGTCTAACTTTCACTCCAGTAACTCTGTAACCATTGTCTAGTATAATTTCTCCATTTTGAATACCTCTAACAGGAATCCAATTTTCAGCCCAACTGGAATTCTTTGGGTTTACTTTACTTTTTTTCATCGTCGAATCCACTTGTAGCACACCATCCTCTCCATCTATATTGATTACCCCCATTAATTTCTGCAGAATAGAATAAGAAAAATTCTTTTAAGAAGTCTAATACATTATGATAAAACGCAATTGGCATAACTAATATCAATGATAAACATAACGGTAATAATTTAATTACTATAAATATTAATGAATCAGCACTAATTAAGAACAAAAATACTAAAGTAACTAACACACCAGTAAGTAATATAATTAAATCTCTTAGTTTAAATAAACCAAATATCAATTGACTTTTCTTACTATTAGCAGGTATTAAATATCCATTCATACTCTCTTTTCCTTTCTATATCAAAATATAATTAATTTTTAGGTTTCTTTCCATGAGCTCTAGCATAGCTATCTGAACTAGTAATTCTACGTTTTTCATTAGCAATAGCAGTTTTCTCTTTCTTGTAATCAATGTTAGTACTAGCATCCCTATTAGCTTTCTTATTGTATTTAGCTTTAGCAGCACTTGCAACTTCATCATGATCAGCATAGTAATTTGTAGCATTATCATATAATTTCTTAGCATTATCTTCAGATTTAACTCTCGTAGTTTGAAGATTTTCCATAGCTTGAGCAATACTAGCTTCATTTCCGGATAATTGAGCAGTGTCTAACGCAGATTGTGCAGCAATATAACTCTTGTCATATTTTAACATATTTTCAACAAATGAATCTTTATTATCGCCAAACTTAACTCCTTTCCATCCTTCATTATAACTAGAATCAGCAGCAGCTTCTTCTGCACTTGACAAGCCACCTGAACTGATCAAATCAGAGAATTTATTATCTTTAACAGCAGCAGTGGCAGCTTCATTATATGCCTCTAATGCAGAAGCTTGTTTATCTAATTTATCAATTTTTGCATCTTGTCTAGACCCAGTAAATGCAAGACTTTCAATTCCTCCAAGAGCTATATTACCATAGCCACCTCTAGCAACAAGGTCTTGAGCTCTTTGCTTATTAGCAGCATTTATGCCACCAATATTTTTGAACTTTTCAGCAACAGTATTTCCTTTAAATCCACTTGTAAATCCACTTACAGCTCCAGTTAATGTTGTTCCAATAGCACCAAGTCCAGCACCAGAAGTAATTCCAGCAGCAAGTCCAGTAGCAGCACCAACGCCAAGTCCAATACCACCACCAATAATACTACTTACAGCATTACCAAAGTTGCTCTTTTGTCCAGCCATCTTAGTTCCCATAACTTTATCAATTAATTCAGGAATAACTTTAGAAAGTCTAAAGCCAGCAACAATCAAGATAGCAATAATAAAGAATCTAGTCATTCCTGTTCCAACATTGTTTGCTCCAAAGAATTCATCAATATTTTCAAAAAATAACAATATTAAACATACAGTAAGCAATGTCGTAAACATTCTAATAAATAACTCCATAAAAGTCGAAACAAGTGTACTTACATAGTTTGACCAAGGCTTAGCTTTAGTTCCACCACCTATAATCGACATAGCAGCTACTGGAGTTAACAATTGTAACACCAACAGTTTAAACATTCTGACTCCAACTTGAACAGCCATACTAACTAAACTATATATTAAATATAATCCCATAATTCCACTAATGACAGGATATTTATATTCTATTTTTCCACTTCTAACAGGTAAAGTAGACAACTTTGTAAAGTCATAATCACCACTTCCAGTAGAAATAGCATTTAACACGGATTGATTACCACCATCATTATCATAAAGGAACATAGTGACAGTTTTATAAGATAAATAATCTCCAATATTTCCATTACTTGCCGAATCACTTCCAAACAAGAATCTCATAATTAATCCTTCATCTTGTTCACTACTTACATCAGCAAGTGAAGATAAATAAGTAAAATCATATCCTTCAGGAGTACCAACAATTAACATAGATAATTCATTTATTACCCCAAAAACAAAATTATAACTTACAACTATAATTGCAGAAATTGCAATATTCTTAATCAAATCAGGACCACTCTTCTTTAGATTATCCGGATTTATCAAACATTGTATCAATTCAATTGCAACTTTAAATAGTATTACAACTACAATTACAGCTTCTACTCTATCTAATAATGGTGATATAGCAAAGTATAAAGAATTATAGTTTAATTGACACATAATCATAAATAATTCAAATGCATATGAAACTAATGAATATATTATTCCATCAAACCATAAACAAACAGTATACAATACAGATTGTATCCATGAAACACTACCTGACAGTATATTTATAAATGAAGACAAAAACGTCATAGACTCACTTCCATTCAATAATATTCTATAACAAATTATAACATAATTAAATGTCAATTAAAAGTTTTTTCCAATTAAAAAATAGAGTTTTTATAACTCTACATTATGATAAACATTACTTACATCGTCTAAATCATCAAGCATATCTAAAAGTCTTGTGAATTTTTCTTTTTCTTCATCTGTTAATTGAACTGTATCTTTAGCATAATAAGCAATTTCATCTATTTCAAATGTTATACCTGGAAATGCATCTTCTAATGCTTTCTTAGCATTATTTAAATTAGCTACATCAGTATAAACAACAATCATATCATCTTCTACTTCAATATCATTTACATCTACATCAGCATTAATTAAAGCTTCCATAACTTCATCTTCACTATGACCTTTAAGTCCTACAGCACCTAAATGTTCATACATAAAACTAACAGCATTTTGTCCAGCTATTTTAGCTCCACATTTATTAAATACAGTTTTAACAAAACTAATTGTTCTATTTGGATTATCAGTTAGACATTTAACTATTAAATTACTTCCACCTTGTGCAAATGCTTCATATTCTACAACATCAAAGTTTTCAACTTCACCTTTTTTAGCTTTATCAATATTTCTATTAATTACATCAGCTGGAACTTGTTCTCTTTTAGCCTTTTCAATAATTCTTCTTAATGCATCATTACTAGTTGGATCAGGATTACCTTTAGCAGCTTTCATAATTTCTTTTGCATAAATTGAATATAATTTTGATTTTTTAGCAGCAGTAGCAGCCATTGCTTTTGCTCTAACTTCATGAGCTCTTCCCATAATATTTCCTCCTTAAATTAATCTAAATTCATAATTTCCTTTACTATTTTAGCATATTCTTGATAATTTGCAAAATTATTCTTTATATTATTATCTAAAAATTCTTTTGAATCATCACGTGCTTGTAATAATATCTTCATATCTTGATGCAAATTAGCTATTTTAAATTCCATATCACCACTTTGTTTAACTCCAAATAAATCTCCTTCTCCACGCATCTCATAATCTTTTTCAGTGATATAAAATCCATCATTACTTTCACTTAATACTTTAAGTCTTGGATTATCTTCTTCACCTATTAAAACACATTTAGATTCAAATTCATTTCTACCAACTCTTCCTCTTAATTGATGAAGTGTTGCAAGACCAAACATATTAGCGTTATATATTACCATCATAGTAGCATTTTTAACATCTATACCTACTTCTATAACAGTAGTACTTATCAAAATGTCTATTTTTCCTTTTTTAAATTCATCCATTATCTTATCTTTATCAGCTTTAGATAATTTTCCATGCATAATTGCACTCTTAACTTTACCTTTAAAATAAAGATCAATATTTCTTTTTATTTCATTAACAGTTGTTAAATCAACTGCTCCTTCACTTTCTTCAATTAATGGTGAAACTATATAAACTTGATGTTTATTTTCTATTTCATTCATCATCATTTCATAAACTTCATTAAGTTCATTTTCATTTTTTATTAATGTTTTAATTTCTTTTCTACCTTTAGGTTTAGTTTTTATATTTGATATATCCATATCTCCATATATAGTTAATGCAAATGTTCTAGGTATAGGTGTAGCAGACATATATAATGTATCTGGAAGTAATCCCTTATTTTTTAAATTAGCTCTTTGATTAACTCCAAATCTATGTTGTTCATCTGTTATAACCAATCCTAGTTTTTTAAATACAACATTTTCGCTTAATAAAGCATGTGTTCCAATAATAAAATCTATCTTACCACTCTTTAATTTTTCAACAACTTCATCTTTTTCTTTCTTTTTCATACTTCCAACTAATAAATCAACTCTTATTTTAGTATTAGCTAAAATATTTTTAATTGTTTCATAATGTTGATAAGCAAGTACTTCAGTTGGAGCCATTAAAGCAGTTTGATGTTTACTTAAATAATTTATATAAGCAGCAATAACAGATATAATTGTTTTACCACTTCCAACATCACCTTGAAGCATTCTATTCATTCTTCTACTAGATGTCATATCTTTATATATTTCTAATACAGCTTTATCTTGATCAGTTGTTAACTCAAAAGGAAGTTCTCTAATAAAACTATTAACTTCTTCTGGATCAATATTTCTAATATAACCTGCTTTACTTTCTTTATTAATTTCTTTTAAATAATTAATCTTAAACATGAATTCAAATAACTCTTCATATTTTAATTTAATAAGTGCTTTTTTAACTTCTTCTTCATTCTTTGGTAAATGAATCATATTAACAGCATCTTTTTTACTAATAAAATTATATTTTTGATTTAAATAATCAGGTATATAATCAGTATAATTATCATATTTAGGTAATACCTCAGCTATATATTTTTTTAATTGTTTAGAAGTAAGACCACTCGTTAAATGATAAATACTTTCAACAGAACCACTAACTAATTTTTCAAACTTTATATCAGAAGCTATAACAGTATTTTTTAAAGCATCATATTTACCTATTACTGTAACTACACTTCCAGGTTTAATATGTGTTTTTAAAAATGCTCTATTAAATATAACAACAGCAATCATTTTCTTATTAGACATAGCTCTAAAAGTAAGAGAAGTCATATTAGCCCTAAATCTCCTTGTTAAAGGTACAGAGTCAACAATACACTCAATAACAACATTTTGTTTATCAACTGCTGTCTTTATATCATTTAAAACAATAATATCATGTCTATAAGGATAATAATTAACTAAATCATCTATATTATTTATTCCTAAATTATTTAAACATTGTAGAGTTTTCGGACCAAGTCCTTTAATAGATTCTAAATTGTTCATTATTGGTTCCTCCAGTAAATCTTCCATATTATATCACAAAAGTATCTTTTTTTAAACAATTTTTTCTCTTAAATTTTTTTTAATTTTTTTAAACTTTTATCTTGACAAAATAGTACTTTTACATTAGTATATAGACTTACCAATTCACTATTAGGCGAATTGGTGCTAGTATCACACTAGCCAACCCCTTTTTATTCTTTTTTCCGGACTGCTCATCAGGGGGTGAGCGGTCCTATTTTTTTATTTTAAACTGAGGTATAATATAAATATGAAAGAAAATAAGTTTAAATATACATTAGATAATAAGAGATATCATACATTAAATTATTACTATAAAAAGAAATATAATAGTAAAGTTTTTAAAGTAAGTTTAAATGCTGGATTTGGTTGTCCAAATAAAAAGAATTCAAGTGGATGTATATATTGTTTTAATGGTAGTGGTGAAAATAGAAACATGCCTTTAATAAAACAATTCTATAAAGTAAAATCAGTTATGGAACATAAATGGCCCAACTCAAAATACATTGGATACTTTCAAGCAGACACAAATACTTATGCACCACTAAACATACTAAAAGAAAGTTATGAATCAATATTAAATTTACCAAATGTTATTGGTTTAAATATTGCAACAAGATGTGATGCTATCACAAAAGAATGCTATAATTATTTAGAAGAATTAAATAAAAGAACAGACTTAGTAATAGAATTAGGGCTTCAAACAATCCATCAAAAAACATCAGATTTAATTAACAGAGGACACACATTAACTCAATTTGAAGATTGTGTCAAAGAACTAAGAAAAAGAAACATAAATATAGTTGTACATATAATAAATGGTTTACCATATGAAACAAAAGAAGACATGATTGAAACTGCAAAATATGTTTCATCACTAGACATACAAGGCATAAAAATACATATGTTATTTATTTTAAAAGGTACTAAAATCGCAGAACTATATAATAGAGAACATTTTCATATATTAACAAAAGAAGAATATATAGATATAGTTTGTGATCAATTAGAATATTTAAGAGAAGATATTGTTATTAATAGAATAACAGGTGACCCTATAAAAGAATTGTTAATCGAACCACAATGGTTACTTAAAAAAGTATGTTTATTAAATGATATAGATAAAGAATTATTAAAAAGAGATTCATTCCAAGGAAAAAGACTACATTCGTAGCCTTTTTTCTTTATCAAAAATTGGGTAACTAATAGTAAGTTCATAAGAATATTTACTATCAAATATTTTATCTAAATATGCTCTTTTAGATTTATCAGTTTTTTCATAGAATTTAATATCTTCACATAACATATAATAGTTACCAGCATTGTTTTTAATTACAACAGCCAATTGATTTAATTCTTTTACACTAGCTCCATTACTATATCTTTCATTATATCTTTTTCTTAAAACTTTATCTGCATCAAAATGGAATTTTTTATATCTAAGCATTTTTTGATATACACTACTTACTGCAGAAATATTTCTAGACATAACTCTTTTTTCTAATTCATTTAATATTTGATGAGATCTTAATTTTAAATTTCTATTTGGATTATCATAAGAATAAAAGAAATATCTATATGTTCTTATTTGTCTTAATAATTCATTATTACTAACACTAGCATCATTAAAACATCTATTTACTTTTTGCTCTAAACATCTAGCAAAAGCTTCATTCATTTTTACAACATTAGCTTTTTTTTCTAAATTATTAATATTTTTAACAAGTAAATCAAGAGCTGTTTCTTCACTACCATAAAATTCTCTTAAAACATCATTATATAAACTATTAAATTTTTTTATTCCTTTTTTAGGATCAACATATAATAGTTCAAATATTTCTTTATCACCAAGCAATATTCTAAACATATCGCCACAATCACTATAATAACCAACACCAAGATTTCTATTTCTGACAAATCCACTATCTAAATAATAAATTTTTATTACTCCAGTATTATATTCACTAAACTCCATTGCTTCTGATTCATTAATTTCTTCATCTAATATTAAATGATGTTCATTAACAAAAAATTTTTTACTATTTTTACCACAATAAGTTAATCCATTAAATACACATCGTTGATAGTTATCTTCATCTTTAGACTTTCTTATTTCATCATAAGGAGTAAGAATACCATTATATTCTTTTAATTTAGCTAATTCATCATACACCCTTTTATAATCATCTTCAAATCTACAATCATAACATCCATCATACTTATTTTTTAACGCATGACCAAGTTCATGCATCATAGTATGCTTAAAACGTGCTTTTATAATATCTTTATTTTTTAAAATATAATATTTCTCTTTGCCTATTCTAAAAAAATAAGAATATAAAGACCGAACCATTTTAGATTTATCATAAGATATGTTACCTATTGTTGGATAAAAAGTCGCAGATGCTTCGCCATCAACATGATTTGCATCTATTGAATTAATACTTCTAAACATTCTATTAAGTAAAAAGTCTTCTATAGAATATCTACCATTAACGGGTTTAATAAAATATTTATTATTATCTAAAGAGGCATCTATTCCATTAGGAAACACTTTTTCATATTTAGAAATTACTTTCTGCATATATTCTTTAACAATATCAGTTATTTCTGTATTAAAACCTTTACATCTAGCTAAAACATCAATAAAATCATTTACTTTAACTTTATTCATAGTGACCTCTCACCTTCATAAATAAAGTCCTCTGACTTTTTACTAGCTTCTGTTTCACTATACCCTTCAGCTTTTCTAACATTATATATTATTCTAGATAATGTTTCTTTTGGAATACTTTTTGAATTAAATTCTACTAATTTTGTTGATGCATCAGCTTCTTTATCAAACATATCATTTATTTCACAATAAAATAATTCTTTATTTTTTAATGTACCGCACATTTCAATAGCACGTTTAATATTTTCAGGATTAACATCTTTATTCAAAAAATCTATATCACCATAAAACATTGAATCCTTTTCTTCATGGGGAAAAACTTCATTATATTTAGAAAATGGAACTAAAAAATATTTATATAAATCTAAAGCATCATATTCATTTCCATACATTTTAGCACGTTTTTTACTATAACTATCCCAAGTTGAATCAAGTGAATAAATTCCATGAATATTATATTTATCATCATTAATCCTAACTATATTTCTCATATGTCTTCCAGATACTACAACATCATTATCTTCAAAACAAGTTAAAGAATATGTTCCTAATTTAATATTAGGATCAAGTCCTCTAATAACTTCTTTTAAAAATGTTGCATATCCCGCGCAAACAATATTACCACTAAATATAATTTTTTGAGGTTCTCTTGATATACTAGAATCTTCATTTTTTCTTTCAGCATTATATTCAAAAGTTTTTAAAATATCATAAGCAAAAGCAAGCTTTTCAACTGGTGACAAATCATAACTATTAATTAATTCTCTATACCATCTAATTGTTTCAACTAAGCTTCTAAATTCATACCAATTCATAGTAGAACTACTAAAAGGAAAATCTACAGATATGTCTGTTCTCTTAGCAAGTTTATCTAAAAGAACATAATTTTGATTAATATAATCTATATCTATTGGATCATAAGAAAACAAATTCACTTCTTTTACAACATAGCCTTCTTCTTCTAAAACAACTATAAGCTTACAAACTTCACTCATATCTTCAAAATGAGCAGAGATATTAACACTTATTTTATCAAATCCCAAACTAATATATTTTTTACCTAAATCAATACTATAACTTTTAGCTTTATATTTATGAACTAACTCTAATACTTCTTCATTTGTCAAATGTTGAGCCTTATAATAAAAATCATTACCATCTTTTAAATAATCATAATAGTCATAACAATAATTACCAACTCTGCTTATCTTATAATCATGATGTAATTTATATGTTATATCATCAGCTTGAGTATACCTAGAAATAACAATTACTTCTTCTAAATTAAATTCACTAAAATCTATCATTCTAGCTACTCTATCACTAACAGTCAATTTTTTAATATCTCTAGGAATACTATTTATAATTTCTAAAATAACATCATCAGGAAAATAAAAACACTCAATTGAACCTTTATCATAAGTAAAAGAAACATTAGGCATCTCTTCTTCACTATAAAAGTCATCTAATTCTTTTTCCATTTCCACGATAGAAAACTCACCATTACAATTTTTAACGGCGTCTAATATTTGACTCTTATTTTTTTCATATTCTAAAGAGATTTTCCCAATTAATTCTTCTTTACTTATCTCATTCATATTTTCATCATTACTATTTTAACATAAAAATAAAAAAATTGACATTAAAGTCAATTTATTTATTTTCTAAATCTTTGTAATAATTATATCTTAATTTAGAATTATTCATATTTTCTTCATATAATCTTTGATATTCATCTTGATTCTTAGTTTCTAAATTTCTATATCTAAGTTCATGATTAAATACTATATCATAATTAGTGAAATCTGGTTCTTTAGAATCTACTGTTAATTTATTTTCTTCTGGATTATATCTCATTAATAAGTTATATCCAACTTCAACAAGTAATTTTTGTTCATCAAGTGAATTACCAAGTCCACCTCTAATTCCTTGTTCAATACATGGACTATATGCGATTATTAATGATGGTCCATTATGTTCTTTTGCTTCTTTAAATGTTTTTAAAGCTTGCATCATATTAGCTCCCATAGATATACTTCCAACATAAACATTAGGTATAGCCATAGCAATTTTAAATAAATCTTTTTTACTTTCTAATTTACCACTTGATGCAAATTCTGCAACTGAACCTATTCTAGTAGATTTTGATTTTTGACCACCTGTATTTGAATAAACTTCTGTATCAAGTACCATTATATTGATATTTTCATTACTATGAAGTACATGATCAAGACCACCATATCCAATATCATATGCCCATCCATCTCCACCTAAAATCCATACAGTTCTAGCTGGTATATAATCTATTAATTTTCTTATTTCTAAAGGAATACTACTCTTCTCTAGTTTTTCTTTTATAGCTAATGTTAAATCATCATCATCCATATTATCAATCCACTCTTTAAAAGTAGCTTTAATTTCTGGTGTTACTTCATCTTTATATTTATACATTAACTTTTTAAGTCTTTCTCTCATTTTCTTATAAGACATATGAATACCAAAACCAAATTCAGCATTATCCTCAAATAAAGAATTCATCCATGGAATCTTATAAGGTGTTAATGGTAAACTTCCTCCATATATTGAAGAACATCCAGTAGCATTAGCTATTACCATATTACGTCCATACAATTCAGTTAAAAGTTTTATATAAGCGGCTTCTCCACATCCAGCACATGCTCCACTAAATTCAAAATAAGGTTTTTGAAATCCAATTCCTTTAACTGTAAATTTATTAAAAGGAGTAACATTTTCATGATTATTAAATAAATAGTCACTTATTTTATCATGTCTTTCACTAAATTCTCCTTCTTCTAAAGCCTTTTCTCCATTCTTACCAGGACAAGCTTTTATACATAAACCACAACCAGTACAATTAGCTTCATTAATTGCCATATAAAAATTCTTATCTTTTTCACCAATACTTGGTATAGTTTCACTTTTATCTAAATGTGCCATAATAAGTTCATTATCAAATAATGAGAATGGTCTAATACAAGCATGAGGACAAACAAATGCACATTGATTACACTCTATACAATTACCACTACACCATTTTGGTACAAATGGAGATATTTTTCTCTTATCACTCTTAGCTGTACCACCTTCAAAAGTACCATCTTTATATTTATCAAAATCAGATACTTTTAAATTATTACCTCTTAATTTTAATACCTCATCAGTAAAATCTTTAGTATTCTTATGTTCTTCACCTAAAGTAAATATTTTATTATTTATTTCTTCTAAATACTTTAATCCTTCATCAATAGCATTCAAGTTATTTTCAACAACTTCTTCACCTTTAGAAGAATATGTTTTCTTAACTAATTTTTTAAAGTCTTCTATTTCATTTCTAGAATATCCACTTATCTTAATCATATACATACACATAATATTATTGATTTTTCCTTTAAGAGAATACTTAGAATTTAATTCATCTAAATTAGCTATATAAACTTTAATATTCTTATTTAATATTTCTTTCTTATTATCATTATTAATTAATTCATTTAATTCTTTATCACTCTTATTACTATTTATTAATAATATTCCATTTTCTTTAATATCTTTTAAACAATAATATCTATTTAAATATATATCTTTAGATACTACTACAAAATCAGGACTAGTTAAGAAATATGGAGCATTTATTTTAGATGGACCAACTCTTAAATGAGATATTGTAACTCCACCACTCTTTTTTGAATCATATTCAAAATATCCTTGAACATAATTATCTTCTTTTTCTCCTAGTACTTTCATAAAGTTTTTAGAAGCTCCAACCATTCCATCAGAACCAAATCCATATACTTTAATTTCTTTATAATCAGGCTTGTAATCTATTTCTTTACCTTCTAAACTTAAATGAGTAACATCATCACAAATACCTATAGTAAAATTATTTTTTGGTTTACTACTAAATATATTTTCAAAAACAGCATTAATATCTTTTAATGGAACATCTTTACTAGAAAGACCATATCTTCCACCAACTATATTAATATTTTTATTTTTTAATGCTAAACTAACATCTAAATATAATGGTTCACCAATACTACCAGATTCTTTAGTTCTATCAAGTACTGCAATATTCTTTACAGTAGATGGTAAAACATTTAACAAGTGTTTTACACTAAATGGTTTATATAAATGTACTTCAATAACACCGACTTTTTTACCATGAGAATTTAAATAATCAACAACTGTTTTAGCTGTATCACATACACTTCCCATAGCTACAATTACATGAGTAGCATCTTTACTACCATAATAATTAAATGGTTTATATTCAGTCATAGCAAGTCTATTTATTTTTTCCATATTATTTTGAACAATATCAGCAACTTTATCATAATATTTATTTCTTACTTCAGTATTTTGAAAATAAACATCACCAGTTTGAGAAGTACCACGAGTAATCTCTTTACCAACATTTAAACTTCTATTTTTAAATTCATAAACTTTATCATAATCAATTAATTTTCTTATTTCTTCTTCATTAACTAAACTAACTTTATTTAATTCATGACTTGTTCTAAATCCATCAAAGAAATGTAAAAATGGAAGAGAAGATTCTATTGCAGACATATGAGCAACTATTGCCATATAATAAGCATCTTCTACTGAACTTGATGCTAACATACAAAATCCAGTACTACGAGTAGCATATATATCTTGATGATCACCAAATATAGATAAAGCATGAGTTGCCAAACTTCTAGCTGCAACATGTATTACTGCAGGTAACATTTCACCAGCCATTTTATACATTGTAGGTATCATCAAAAGTAAACCTTGAGAAGCAGTAAATGTTGTACTTAAACTTCCAGCTTGCAAAGAACCATGAGTTACTGCTGCAGCACCAGCTTCACTTTGCATTTCAATTACTTTAACAGTATCATCAAACAAATTCTTCTTTCCAGCACTACTCCATTTATCAGTAAGAGTTGCCATAGGACTAGCAGGTGTAATTGGATAAATACCACACACCTCACTAAATAAATATGATCCCATTGCGCAAGCTTCATTACCATCTATAATATAATCTTTTTTCATATCATCACCATTTTAATTATAATACATAATTAAAAAAAAAGATAGAAAACGTTATCTTGTAATAACATTTTCTTCTCTTTTTTCATTTTCTTTTTGAGTTTCTTTCCACCCTTTATATTCTTCTAAATTATTAAATCCCATTTGAGCCATTTCTAACATTTCTTTATCATATAAATCTAGATCTTCTTCACTTAATTCTTCTTCAGTTCCATTGAATACTGGCTCATATCTAGCCTCTTCTTTTTTACTTTTAAATTTATTAAACATTATTCCTCCTAAGTCGACTATTCATACACTAATTTTAACATATAATAAATTTAAAACAATTCAATGACCATAACTTTACATTAACTATCTTATCATTTCTTCATGATTTCCAAAATAATTAGTTGATGTTGATCCATCAATACTATATGTATATTTACCAGAATATTGAAAATAATAATTTCCATCTTCACCTTTTTTTATACCTGTTACATCAAGATTATCCGGTAGATCCAAATTCATTCCAGTTAAAACTTTTTGACAAGCAACCAAAACACTATTGTTATGCCAATCTAATCCGTTAACTTCATTATACTCATTCATCAAAGCATCAAAATATTTATTAACCTTATTTTGATATTCTGGATCTTCACGTAATTCTTTTAATCCTTTTAATTGACAATTGATAAGGAAACCGTTAATTTCAACAAGCAAATCATAATGCTTCATATAATCTACATTTGAAAAACTTTCTTCTAATGCTAATTTTATCCTTTTTTCATTATAAAAGGCATCTTTTAAAAATTCTTCACCATAAATTTGCTCAAAAATTATATAAAAAAGTCTTTCAGTCTCATAAACTGTATCACTATTACAATATGATTCATTCATTCCTTCATTAACTTTATTATAAACATATGTATAGTCACGCATTCCACCAAGAATATGTTGTACCTCATGGCATAACGTTCTTGCATAAGTATCATCTGTATATATAGTCACCAAATTACCACCTGAATAATATGTCCCAGCCACTTTAAAACCATCATCATTCTCAATAGCAGCATCATTTTCTAAATATACCCTATCTATTTTAAAATCAGATAACAGTTTAAGAACATATTCAAAACGTTCTTCCTCAAAATATTTACCATCTTGTTGAAAAGTAGTAAATAGTCCATTTACAAGAATATTCTTTTCTTCATCTGTTATATTTTGATTACTATTAATTGCTTCAATTAATCTATTTGTTCTTTCAGTTGCCAAACTAATATCGATATTTAATTTTTCTTTTTTTTCTGCAGATATTTCAGCTTCTATTTCATCACTAATTCTATCTAATTCTTCCTGTGAAGCACCTCTGTACATCGCATCCCAAAGTCTATCCCATTTTTTATTTTCATTATAAGTATTTATTGCATCTTCATATACCCACTCTGGTTGTTCTCCACAGTGTTCAATAATTGACTCTCTTATTTGTTCTTCAGGTGATAAATCTGATGGCCTAGAATATACAATTACAGGATCATCTAATGTATCAGTTACTTCAATTGTATCAGTTACTTCAACACGATTGATTTCATCACTATTATCTTTTGCTTGAATAATTTTAGGTATTGCAACAAAAGAACCAACTAATAATGAAACACTTAATGCTACAGAACCAATAATAATTTTTAACTTTTTCTTTTTTTGTTTCTTTAAATTACTTTTATAATTATAGTCAGCGGTAAAATAATCATCATCTGGATAAGAAGAATACATTGATGATCTTCGTTCAAAATCATCATAAGGAAAATCAAAAATATTATCACCATCGTCATCATATATAGAATATTCAGGTAAATAATTATACATCTTGTATAAATCTAAATATTTAGAATCTTCTTCTTTAATTCTTATACCATCTTTTTTAAAATAAAATAAATCAGTTATTCCATCAAAATAAACATCTACTTTTTCACCTTTAAAATCTACACTATAAAAATATTCATTTCTAAGTTCATTAATCCTATCAATAACTTTTTTACATATTTCATCATTATTTACTTTATGCTTATTCTTACCTATCACAACCACAGATGTTTTACCATACTTATCAACATACAATTCATAAAAATTTCCTGCATAAGAAAATGTAGCTAATAACTTCTTCATATACTTCACCTATTATAATTTTATAATAATACAAAACTAATATCAACTAATAAATATTAAATTCTTTCTCAAACAACATCAACTTTTCAACACTTGTATTAACACAAACACCATCAATATTTATACCATTATATAAATAATAAATCTTATCATTACTATTCATCTCACTAGTATATAAAAGAATTAATTTATCAATATTTCTAACATAATATTTTTTATCATTAACAATATAATATTTAACGATAATATTATTTTCTTTAATAAATTTATCTAATTTCTCACTATTAGCATTATAAAAGAATACTTTAAAAGAACCAGTATCATAAATATCTTTTCTATTATATACAAGATATTTATCACTATTAGATTCTATTTCTAAAGTATTAAATGTAAAAAATAAAATAAAGAAAAATAATATTTTTTTCATATTCATCTCTATTATTATGAATTAAAAGTTTAAATTTATTTATTTTTTTGATATAATCGTTTGGGAGAAAAAATATGAAAATAAAATTAATTGGATTTCCTATGAAAGAGGGTTGTCATGTTGATGGCTGTGACATGGGAATAAATGCAATAAATGATAATTGTAAGTTAGATGAAATAATAAACATAAATGTTTTAGATAAAGATTTAGATACTGTTGTTAAATACGATACAGAACTTGCTAAAATTGTTGATGAAACTATAAAAAATAACATAATACCAATTACTGTTGGTGGAGATCATAGCTTAGCTATCGGATCTATCGCAGGTTCTGCTAAAAACTATGATGATTTAGGAGTAATATGGTTAGATACACATCCAGATATTAATACAGATAAAACTACTACTACTTTTCATATTCATGGTTACCCATTAGCTGCTTCAATGGGATTTGGTCAAGATGAACTTACTAAATTATATTTTGATAAAACTAAAGTAAAATATGAAAATGTTGTACTATTTGGTATAAATGATATAGATGAGCCAGAACAAGAATTAATAAATAAATATAATATTAAAAATTTCACATTAGATGATATAAATACTAAGGGAATTGACACTTGTCTAAAAGAAGCAATAGAATATTTAAATTTTAAAACAAAAAATATACATTTAAGTTTTGATATTGATTCAATTAGTACAAAAGAATGTCCTGGAGTAAATATTCCAAATAAATGGAATAATGGTATAACATATAAAGAAGCACAAGAAGCAATAAAAGAATTTACTAGTAAACTAAATATAGTTTCAATGGATATAGTAGAATATAATCCTTTAACTGACTCTAACAATAAATCATTAAATATTGTATTAGATACAATAAATTACATAAAAGAAAACCTTCAGAAATAATCTGAAGATTTTTTTATTCAACATTAACACCTTTCTTAAATTCTTTAATTCCAAATAAATAAAGAATAATTAAATATATTACATAAACTATCATAATAACATTTAATAATATCTTAATAGTTTCAATCTTTATACTTTCATGACTAAATATAGCCATAATATCCGTATTAAATGTTCCAAGTAAATATACTATTAAAAGTAATAAAACATTAAATATCATATAAATTACTAAACCATATATCACAGACTTAATTATTTTATTATCATTAGATTTATGTCCTAATATTAAAGCATCAAATCCAGTTAAAATAATAAATGTAAATTCTAAAAATAATATTAAAAATAATGTTAACAATACATTAGTTATAGAACTAGAATAAGCATTAGCAACGATATTTAATGAATTCTTTAAAAATTCTATATTTTCTTTACTATAATAACAAAGTACTAAACAAATAAATATAACAATTATAGAAGTAAAAACACTTATAATAGCTGCTAATATTTTAGAAGAATAAATATCTCTTTTTTCTACTGGTAATGTATGTGTTAAATAAGATTCATCTTTATAAATATTATTATTAAATCTAACCCATATTCTAAGTAAATTATTTATTAGAATATTAACCATCATAGATATAGTAATACCACAATTAACTTTATAAAGAATAATCATTATATTAGAATCAGATAATAAACATAATCTTGATAATACAGCAAATAATATAGACAATATATAAAACACAACTAATGCTTTATAACTATATTTTAAATCATACTTTAATAATTTTCTTAACATTTGAACATCCTCCTAAACACTTCATCAACACTTGCTTTTTCTTTTTGTCTTAAAGTATCACAATCAGATGTCAAAATAATTTTACCTTTATCTATAAATATTACATCATCTAATATTCTTTCAATATCACTTATTAAATGTGTTGATATTATCACACTTGCCCCATCTTCAAAATTACTAAGAATTGTATCTAAGATATAATCTCTAGTAGCTGGGTCTACTCCACCAAGAGGTTCATCTAAAATATAAAGCTTTGCTTTTCTACTCATTACTAATATTAATTGTAGTTTTTCTTGCATACCTTTAGACATTTTAGAAATCTTAGAATTCATATCTAAATTTAAATCTTTTAATAATTTAATAGCTTTCTTACTATCAAAATTATCATAAAACTCTTCAAAATATTTTATTACTTCATAAACTTTCATTTCTTTATCTAAATAAGTTCTCTCAGGTAAATAAGATATTATTTTTTTAGATTCAACCCCAGGATTTTTACCATTAATTAATATTTCTCCCTCACTAGGAGTTAATAAATCATTTATTAATTTAATCAATGTAGATTTACCTGTTCCATTTTTACCTAACAAACCTATTATTTTACCAGGTTCAATTACTAAATTAATATCTTTTAATACTTTCTTATCACCATAAGATTTAGATAAATTCTTAATTTCAAGTAATTTCATAATTCCTCCTTACATATTTAAGTAATCACTTAACGAAGAAGAATCAATACCTAAATCATTCATATCACTAATATATTTATGAGTTAATTCAATAGCCATATTAGTCTTATATTTATTAATTAACTGTTGATCATCAGTTACAAATTTACCATTAGTTCTCTCTGTATATATTAGTTTGTCATTTTCAAGTTCAACTAATGCTTTTTGTATAGTATTTGGATTTACTTTATAAGTAAGTGCTAGCTCTCTTACAGATAGTAATTTTTGACCACTTTTTAATTTACCAGATACAATTTCTAATTTAACAATTTCATATATTTGTAAATATATTGGTCTTTCATTATCAAAAGTATAACTCATATGATCCTCCTTTCATTGTATTACTTAACTAATACAATAATACTATTATATTATATGTAAGTCAACTATTTTTAACAATATAAGTCATAATTACATCAACTAAATAATCTATTTCTTCATCAGTTAATTTTCTATTTTTAGGTATTTTATGCCATTTATATATACATCCTCTACAGCAAGTACCAGTAGCATGTTGAGCAACGAATACTGGATGTCCTCTCATCGGAGTCTGTTTACCATCATTAGGTATATTATCACTAGAAAGTCTATTCACAACAAAATCATGAGCATGATTATATATTACATCAATACCTTTCTCTTCAATATACTTTTTATCTTTATTAGATAACTTAAAACTACTTCTAAATTTAGACTTACTTAATCTTTCAAACAACTCATTCATAGAAAAAATTATATCACAAAAAAAGACTAGTAAAAACTAATCTTCAAAATAACTCTTAATAATTTCAGTATATTTATCACTAAAATAAATATTAAATTCTTTTATTCCATCATTAACACCATTTAATTGCATCTCTAATATTAAATTATCATTTTCATCATAAAATTGAAACATATATGGATATCCTATATCATTACGATATCTTTCATAATAAGCATGATTTAAAATATCAATAACAGCATTTATTTCTTCACTACTTGTTAATGTTTTAACTATTCTATATTTATTATTAAATCTATCAACAACATAATTATTACCTTTCATTTCAAAGTCAGAATAAGCAACAATTATTTTTTTAGTATTTTCTGCTTTAGTAATAAATTTCTTTAAAGAACCTTTTTCTTTTCTCTCACAATAGTTATATAAATAATCACGAGAGTATTCTCCATTTCTTATAATATCATAAGTTTTATTATCATTATAAAAATCACAAGTAACAACATCATAAAAGAAAGAATTGTAATGAACAACATCTCCATAAGAAGTCACACTATAATTAAATATTGGAGCTCTATTATTTTGTTTAACACTTAAATAATCAAATAATAATATTATCAAACAAAATATTAAAGTATAAATAATTAACACAATAGTTCTCTTTAAAAAAGATAGTTTTCTAATCAAATTTGCAACACCAATTATAGTTACAACTATCCCAAATATTATTGAGAAAAAACTACTATGAGTTTGAGAATCAAAAACAATACTTCCAAATATAATAAATATTAGTCCTAAAGCAAATATCAAATAAGCTATTATATTATTTTTTTCTTCTATTTTTTTATTTGAATAATCTATTGTGTTAATAATATTTTCATTAGATTTATCTTTAAAGTTTTTATCATTTACCTCTTCTCCACTTAATAAATCATTAATTGATACATCTAAAGTCAAACATAGTATATTAAGAAGAGATAAATCAGGCATATTTCTTCCATTTTCCCAATTACTAACAGATTTATCAGTAACGCCTAATCTCTCTGCTAACTCAGCTTGTGTTAACTTTTGCTCTTTTCTTTTACTTGCAATAAATTTTCCAATCTTTTCTTGATTCATATATTTTTTCCTTTCATATAAATCAATATACTATTAAACGAACATAATTCACAGGAAATATTCCTAGAGTTGCACGAATTAATTATAACAAATAAGATTTTAAAATTAAAGATTTGTTTTTACTTAAGTTTTATGAAATAATTATGTTGAAAACACAATCAGTGAATTTTTTATTTTTAAGGAGGTGTAGTTTTGAAAAAAACTAAAGATTCCAGTAAATTAGATAACTATTTTGAAGTATCTAAAAGAAAATCTTCAACTACAATAGGTTCACTACTTGGTACAAATACAGTAACAACATTTGTAGAAAGTGGAACTGGTATTGGCGCAGGTGGTAAAACTGGATTAACAGCATTAACTACTTTAATATTATTCATTTTCTTATTACCTTTATTTGCATTTATTCCATCTGCTTCTGCAGCAAGTGCATTAATATATGTAGGAGTATTAATGATGAAAAATGTAATCAATGTTGATTTTGAAAATCCAAAAAATTCAATTCCAGCTTTCATGACAATAATCACAATGGTTCTTGCCTATTCAATTACTGATGGAATTGGTGTTGGAGTTGTAACATTCATAATACTTGATGTAATATAGATTTGATAAGATATAAATTAGGAAAATGCGATAAATCTAAATTAGAAACAACATTTATAACTTTAGTAGTATTAATATTATTCTTAATATATTTATATTATAAAAAAAGCGAGTCTTATGTGACTCGTTTTTAACAGCTCTTTTCTAGACTACAAGTAGTTTTAGATTCAGATACACATTTTATAACACATTTAAATGCATTATAACTTTCACTCTTCATCTTATCACTTAATTCCATATAAGGATCAGTTTGTAAACTACTTATACCTGTTTCTAATTCTTCAGCTTTTCCATTTATTATTGAAACTACACTTGGAGCATATATTCTCTTTTGTCCAGTTTCAACAGTATTACCATCTTTATCAGTTAAGTTATAATCTTTTAAAACATCACTCAATAATTCTAATAATTTATAATAAGATTCACTACTCTTTTTAGTTTCATTAACCTTATTATTATCATCTAATTCTAAAGTATTTCTTATATCTTTAACATCAACATAATAAATAGTGTTATAATTTAAATCATTAGCAGCTTTTATTAAAGAAGGAATAACACTTCTACACCATGGACAAGATGAAAAACCAAAATAAACAACGAAAGATTCTTTTTTATTAATCATATCAACTATTTCAGCGTCAGTTTTATATATAAATGGATTATTATTAGGAATAGACAATTTTCTATTTTCTTTTCCATAACTATTAACTACTCCATTAAGACTTTCATACTCCTCTTTAAATTTTAAAGAATCACTATCTTCAGTAGTACATCCAAATAAAAAAACAACACTAATAATCAACACAAGAATTTTAAACTTCTTCATGATTCTTTTTCACAACTTTCTTTGTTGATTTGCGATAATCATTTCTTTTATCTAATTTTTCAATCTTAACTGTTTCTTTAGAATTATTAATTGCTTCTAATAATTTTTTATTAGATTTATTTACATAAAACATAATTACAGCAGTTGAAATAACTACAAATACAAAATTCCAAATAATAATTCTATCATATACAGCTCTTTCAGCTCTAGCTGCTTCTTTTAAACTCTTATTGTATTCTTCAAAAACATCATATTTTTCTTTAGAATCATATAAGTTTTTAATAGCAGTTTTAATTTGTTCATCATAATCTGAAGCATATCCACCAAATACTTGATCACCAATAATTATATATGGAACTCCAGAAGCTGATTGACCTAAATAATTAGATATTGTATCTAACAATTCTGCATTATCAGCATCATACCAAGATTCAAAAGAAACTACTTTAAAATATTTACCATATTCTTCAGCTATATCATTAAGAAAATTTAAAAATGCTCTACAATAAGTACAACCTTTTCCTCTAAATAAATATATTACAGCTTGATCATTTGTTTCTTTATAATCAGTATATTTCATATCTATTTCTTCTTGAACTAATGCATCTTTTAAATTTAAAGTGGTATGCTTAGATAAATCTATTTCATCACTTGTAGAAGCTGCATTTAAACAAATTGGAAATAAGCTTAAACAAAATACTAACAATGCTACAACTGTTTTCTTCATATATTACCTCTCCTTCCTATAGTATATTTTAATTTAAAACATACTAAAAAACAATAAAAAATAATATATTTCAAATTTTTTTCACAAAAAAAGGCAAGTTATCTTGCCTTATGAATTTAAAGATTCAGTTTCATATAAATTTTTATATATTTTAGATTTTTTTAATAATTCTTTATGTGTTCCCTTTTCACTAACTTGACCTTTATCAACAACATAAATTATATCAGCATCAATAATAGTTGATAATCTATGAGCCACTATTATAACTGTATGATCTAAGACTAAATTATCAATTGATTTCTTTATAAATTCTTGACTCTTATTATCAAGCGCACTAGTTGCTTCATCAAATAGTATTACTTTACTATTTTTAGCAAGCGTTCTTGCTATAGATAATCTTTGTTTTTGACCACCACTTAAATTAACACCTGATTCTCCAAGAATAGTATTATATTGTTCTGGTAAACTCATAATATAATCATCTAAATATGCCATTTTAGTATATTTTCTAACAGTTTCTAAATCAATATCTTGATCAACTAATCTAAAATTATCAATTATACTTCTATTAAATATAAATGGTTCTTGTCTAATGACAGATATATTCTTTCTAAGAGAATCTTCACTCAAATCACAAATATTTACTCCATCTAATGATATTACACCCTCATTAGCATCAAATATTCTTGTTAATAAATTAAATAAAGTACTCTTTCCTTGACCACTAGCTCCAACTACAGCTATTTTTTTATTTGGTTCTATTTTAATATTAAAGTCATTTAATAAAGTACCTTCATTTGGATAACCAAAAGTAACATTCTTAAACTCAATTACTCCTTTTGGATTATTAAGTTCAACTTCACCAAACTTAACATCATTATATAATCTATTCTCAAGTATCTCATTAATTCTTCCAAGAGATACTACCATTCTTTGATATGATTTATTAAAGTCACTTAAATCTTCTATCAAATACATAAATTTATAAACATAATATGTCATAGCTATAAAGAAAGTCAATGTAGTCATTTTAAAATATAACAAAATAAGACATGTTATAAAAACACCTACTTCCATTAATGACTTTAATAATCTATTAGTCATATGATAACTTTTTCTATATTTAATTTCTATTATAGATTTCTCATATACATCTTTAATGATATTTCTCATATCTTTAATAAGATTTTTCTTAATACCTAAAGTTTTAATTTCTCTAACTCCTCTAATAGATTCATTAACTAAAGAAGAAAATTTATCTTGTCCAACTTTTCTAGCCTTATGAGCATCTTTCATTAACGGACCATATTTTTTCATAGTAAAAAATAATAAAACTAAGAAAAAACATATTTCTAATCCCACAATCCATGAATTATAAAATATAAAAACTAATATAACTAAACACGCCACAATATTTGTAATAATTCTAAGTAATTGTCCAAATATAAAACTCAATGTATCCGCATCATTAGTTATTCTATTAATTATTTCACCAGAAGACTTCTCTTCATAAGATACAGCTGGTAAATTAAGAGATTTTTTATATGTTTCAAATCCTAATTTTCTTGTTAATTTACTTTCAACTTCTTCTAATGCTCCAGTACAATAAGTATGAACTATACTATCAATCGTATCTAATACAAAATATATTCCAAGAACTATTATCGCTCTCTTTAAATGTAAATTAGTTATTTCTTCTACAGCTAAACCATTTAAATATCCAAAGAAAACTTCTAATATTCCGATTAAGAATATAAGTAAACTAGATATAATTATTTTCTTTTTTTCTTCTTTAATAAGTTTCCATAGAGGTATAAATTCTTTTAAATTATTTTTCATTCTTACCTCCAAAATAAAATGCCTACAAAGTAGACATTAAGCGTTATAGAAAGTTAAGAAACAAAAAAGTTCCTCACTTTCAAAATTGTCTACTAAAATATTATAAAAATTCAAATTTAAACTTTTCATTTCTTAACCTCCTCTCCTTAAATTCAATTACATATTATCACATTAAAAAAATGATGTCAACCATTTTTAGTTTACATCATTTAATAATTTATTATAAATATCATAATCTTTATCTAAAAAGCACTCTAATATTACGTTAATATTCTCATAATTTAATTCTTTTAAAGTATCAACTACTATTTTAGCTGCTTCTTCATTTGGAAAATGATATACTCCAGTACTTATACATGGAAATGCAATAGTTATTTCTTCTAAATTATTTTCTTTTCTATAGTTTTCAACTAATTCAATTGATGATACATAACAACTTTTTAACATTTCATTTTCATTATGTTTACCATCTCTATAAACTGGACCAACAGTATGAATTATCTTTTTACATGGTAAATTATAACCATCTGTCATCTTAGATTCACCTGTTTCACAACCACCAAGTTTTCTACATTCATTTAATAATTCTTTACCAGCTTTTCTATGTATTTGACCATCAACTCCACCACCACCAAGTAAAGTTTTATTAGCTGCATTAACTATAATATCAACATCTAATAAGGTAATATCTCCTTTATTAACTACAATACTTTTCATTTTAATCACTCTCTAATATAAAGTTCGCAATTATCACTATTTTCAAAATATGCGCCATTTTCAAATAAAATAACTGGAATTTTATCACCCTGATCATACTTATATAAAATTTTTTTCACTTTATAATCATATCTTTTTTTCAAAGATCTAGTATATAAATAATTGTCTGGAGAAATAAAGTAAGCAAGCTCTCCAAAACCAGTATATATACCTCTCTTCATAACAAAATCAGTTTTTTTATCAGCTAAATATATCCTACCATCAACTCGAACATTAAATTCATCATAATCTATTAAGTAGATATCTGTATAAAACTTTTTAAAAGTTTCAACATTATAATAATCGCCATTTTCATCTTTTGCCAAATAATAATTAATAGTACCACAAGAATCACCAGATACAGGCAAATCTTTTAAATCTATATATTTTTTATCCAATTTTACAAATTTTTCACCATAGATTTCACTATCAGTATTAAAAAACCAAATACCATCATCTGTAAAAGCTGCAGCTACCATCGTCTCTGATGAACAACCAGTATAGTTAGCTTTTACATATTTAACATTTTTTATTATCTGTTCATTTTTTTCATAAGAATAAGTAAGAGTATTATTTTCATATTTTAAACGTAAGATAGGAAAACGATTATAATCATCTTCAAATTCACCATCATCATATCCACCATCATAATATTCCTTCTGCATTGCATCTATAGTAGAAGACAAATCACTAAGATTTTTAAAAATATCATGAGTTTTCTCATATTCATCTAAACTCATTTCTTTAAGATTTTTATATTTTTCATTCCATAATTCTATATCAACTTCTTCTGTTATATAGTCAAAATAATAAAAATATGGATCATCTGAGTCATCATCACTATGATCATTATCGATAGCATTGTCGTTATCATCATTATTACTATCTTCATCATCTGCATTAGGAACATCACTCGGATCTTTATCACTCACATCTGGAGTATTAATAATAATAGTTTTTCCATCAGTATCATTATTTTTATCAGAAGTATCATCTTTAATATCATTATCATCAAAAACTTTATTTGTATTGTAATAAAATCCCAAACCACAAAAAGAAACGCTTATAACAAATAATAAAATTAATAATCCTAAAATTATATTACGTTTCATATTTTTACCACCAACTTATTCTTCTTTTTAAAAAGACTATTAATAAATATATCTATCAATAGTCAAATAATTACTTAACAATCTTAATTTTATTAACTATAGGTAATTCTCTAGCTTTTCCAGTTGCTGCATCTATAATGCCCATAATAGATACAACAAAGAAAACACATTCAATTATATTTCTAACTAATACTATAGCAAATCCTAAAAATAGTAAAAGAAAAACTAATATTGAAGCACTAACACCAACTATTACTTCTAGCAAAAACAAATTTAAACCTTGTTTAGCATGAAATTTAACAAAATTATTTTTATCTTCTAAAAAATATGGTATTAAGCATAATACAGATATATATGATAAAATTCCAAAGAACATACCTTCACTTTTTTCTTTTTCAGTATAATCTTTACTAAAATCTTTCACATCTTTAACGTAATCATTAACTGCTTTATCTACCTTTTTTCTTGTTTCATCTTTCTTTTCACCATTATTAGGTTCAACAACATTTTCTTCTTTATTTACTTTTTCTTCTTTTTTATCTTTCTTCTCTTCCATAATATCCTCCAATACATTATAGGCAATATATATTATTATAACACATTAATTAATGCTATTAAATAAAGTAGTTTCATTCATACTTGGATAATATTTAGTAATTATTTCTTTTAAATAATTTGCCTTATCAAGTAAATGTTTATAATTTTTTATACTACTTGGAACATCATAATTACATACATTCTCAAATACACGAGCTTTATCCTCAGTTGGATAAGTATGACTATAATAATCAACAAAATATACATTGTCATCATTTGTTTCACCAATAGTATATTCTAGTCTATTAACTACTTTATATGAGTAAGAATAATCATATTTCTTTGGATTTAATTTATACCAATCAGTAAAATATTCACCCATATTATTTAATTTATTTTCAATAGAATGCATTAATTCATGACAAGTATTAGCCTCTAATCCAGATTGTGTAATATCCATCGCAATCAAATACATATTTTTATAATAGCTTGTATAAGCAGCTGGTGTTGTATATTGTGATTTAACATCCATTGGTCTTAATTCACCAGTCAAATAAACATTTAATCCTTTATCGTCATCTTCATACAAAGAATCAAAGAAATCTTTAGGAAACTTATCTAAAATTGACTCTATTTTATTAATACTAGAATATATATCTTCACTATCATCATACTCTTTAGCTAAAAAGTCAGGAAACTTAATTATCGCAGAATCTTTTATATATAAATTAACATTATATTTTTCTTTAACATTACTTACTTTATCATTTAATTCAGTCTCAATTAAAGTAACATATTCATCAATAGAATAACTCTTATAATTATAACCATTCTTAATTACATAATAATCATAATCACTATCTAATAATTTTAAAAACAACATATTATTTACTATACTTATATTATTAACATCAGAAATATTAAATGTTTTAACACTACTATCATTTAAATTAATTATTTCTAATCTTTCCATATTATTATTGTAAACATAGAAATTATTATTTTTATCTAAATATTCAGTAAAATATTTACTTCTATTTAACTTTATATCATATTCACTATATTTATTAATAGAAGCATCATATATAGTAATTTTATTATTATCTATACTAAATAATCCATTATCATATTTATTATAAGCATTTAATTTATTATCTTCACATTTATTATTTTTAGTATCACATATAATACTAGGATTTTTATCATCATCAAATTTAAAATATATTAAATATATATTATCATTAACAACAAAATAATCAGTTAAATCATACCCAGAATATTTTTTATCTAAAATAAAGTATTCTTTATTATCTTTATCAACTATTTTATTATCTGAAATACTATAATAATTACCGTTATTATAAACAATACCAAGTCCATTTATAGTGAATTTTAAAGTTCCATCTTTATCATAAAAATCAGTCTTTTCATTATCAGCACAACCAATTAATTCACCATATTTCTTACAATCAAAATACTCAAATTTCTCAATAAACTTTTTCTTTTCACCAGTATATAAATCATACTTATAAAATTCTGTATTTTCAACATCTTCACCTAAAGAATAATATATATTATTTTCATCAATAATATCTGAATTAACATAACCTTTACCAGTATCATTTAATTTAATACCATAGACATTTTCTTCTATTTTATCTCCCTTTAAAACTTTAACTATGTCAGGTTTATTTTCATCTTTAACTATAAATCTTTTATAGCACAATACTCCAAGTAAAATAAAAACAACAATTAATAAAAAGTATATTATTTTTTTCATATTACTCACCAACTACATTATATCAAAAAAGAAGTACTTTTTTTAAAAATACTTCCATACTTTATGTAAAGCTAGGATCAGGAATTATTTTATCACTAAAATATGATCCCTCTTTATTTAATAATTTTAATTTATTATTTTTATTTTCTATTTCATATTTAATATTATATAAACATTCTTTTTCATTACAATAATTAAATTCTAAAGTAATATTTTCTTTATCTATAACCTCATATTTAAATATAGATACTCCTCCTACACCTAAATTATCAAGATTATCATCATCCATCATATTCATATTACTTAGAAGATTAACATTTTCACTTTCAGTACTTCTCCACTCATATCCACTATCTATATTAGTTTCAAGTATTATTTCAAAAGTTACTTTTTCATTAGAGCAACCACAAAATGTTAATATGATTATAGTCATAAAAATAAGTTTAAAAAGATTATTTATTTTTTTCATAATCCTCTCTAATCATTTCAATACAATATTCATCATAGAATCTTCCACCATAATAATAAGCATTTCTATATTTACCAGCAACACTATATCCAGCTTTTTTAGCAGCCTTTAAAGATGCTTCATTAAACTCAAATATTCCAGAATATAAACTTTCAGCATTTAATATTTCAAAACAATATTTACTTAATAATTTTAATGCTTCAGTTCCATAACCTTTTCCTCTATCTTCTTTGTCTCCTATAAAACCACCAATATGTATCCTTCTTGAAACATTATCTTTGATAATTAATCCATAAGAACCAATCATTTTATTATCTTCTTTTCTAACAATAGCAAAAGTAATATTACCATTTTTATTACTATTTTCTAAATATTCTTTTTCATCTTGTTCAGTAAAATTAAATTTAAAATTTCCAAGACCACGTGCTAAAGTCTCATCATTAATCCATCTTGTAAAAGTTTGATAATCATTTGAATCAATTGGAGATAAATAAATTCTATCTCCTTCATATTTTTTATAATACATAATAACCTACTTTCTAAAAATAAATCAACTTTGTTCTTTAATAAAATCTACAACTTTCTTTATTTCTTCATCTGATATATATGGAGTTTGCATTTTTAATATATCATTATTCCTACATTTAATTAATACTTCTCCTCCAGCCTTCAATAAATCAGCACCTTGTATTTTTAAATATTTTGCTTGTTCCTCACTTGCTAAATCAAATGTAATAATATATGGGAATGAATTTAAAAGCGCTCTGTTAAAATGATTCTTTAAATATGAATTAGTCGCAAGAATTAAATGAAAACCATAATCTACTCCTTTAGACATAATAGTTTTTATCAAATCAAGAACACTATCATCTTTCATCATATCAACTGATTCATCAGCAACAATTATTATTTGAGCTAATTTACTATTAGAATATAACTTATTATATTCATCAATTGTTTTACATTTAGCTTCTTTTAATACTTTCTTACGTTCTTCTAACATTAATAAAGCATAATCTATTTTATAACCATCAGTATTACTATGACCATCAATTATTACATGAGATATTCCATCATATTCACCTAATTCAACTAATTTTGGATCAAAAAACAAAAACTTTAATTCATTAGGATTATTTTTTAACAATAATGTTACAATCGCACTATCTAAAAATACACTTTTTCCACTTCCAGTTTCTCCACTTATAAGTAATGTTGGTATGCTTTCTAAATTCATATAATATTTGTCACGTTTTTCATCAATACCTAATGGAATAGTTAATTTATTATTTAAATCTTTTTTTAATATCATTTTTGATAAATTATAAAATCTACTATCAGATTTAAATAGTTCATTACTTTTATTTAATAATTCTTTATTAGGTAATATATAATCTTTATCCATATCATTCACCACTTTAATTTTATCAAATTAATATTATTATTTCTACAAAGATGTAAACAAAAAGTGAATAGTTTATTCTATTCACTTCTAAGTGCTTCAACAGGATCTTTCTTACTAGCCATTTTTGATGGTATAGATCCAGCTATAATATTTAAGAATATACTAAGTATTAGTAATCCTAATCCACCATAGAATGGTAATTTAGACATATTAGCCACATCTATTAAATTATTAATAATTATATTTATTGGGATATTTAAAAGTAATGTTATACCTACTCCAAATACACCAGATAATATTCCTTCAATAACTGTTTCAGCATTAAATACTCTAGTTATATCTTTTTTACTAGCACCAACCGCTCTTAAAATACCAATTTCCTTAGTTCTTTCTAAAACGCTAATATATGTAATAATAGCAATCATTATTGAAGAAACAACAAGTGATATAGAAACAAATGCTATCAAAACATAACTAACAGTATTAACTACTTTTTTAACAGAAGTCATCAATAATCCAGTAACATCAGTATAATTAATTTCTTTTTCTTCATCTACTGAATCATTATAATCGCTAATAAATTTCAAGAAATTTTCTTTTCCATCAAAACTACTAAAGTAAAATGATATTGATGTAGGTTCTTCTAAATCTTGATAACCTAAATTTACTAAATTTGCAGTAGCATTATTAGATTTATCACCACTCATCATCGCACTCATTATTCTATTAACTTCTTCTTCACTTAAATCAAACTTAAATGCAGAAGCAATTTTATCTTGATCAACATTAAATGAATTTGCTACACTAGACATTAATTTATTAGTAAGAGTTCCAACATCAGTTAATATATTTTTTTGCATAACTGCTTCGGTCATTTTACCAGCCATTAATTCAGCAGTAGACACTACAACCATTTGATTAACAAATGAATTAATTGCGTCTTCACTATATATTAGTACAGCACCTTTATTATTTTCATCTGTAGTAAATGAAGTATCATTTTCATAATAAGCACTAATATATCCTTGTAAATATCCAATTAATAAACTACTATATGTAGATTTAAATACATCAGCTGGAATTACATAAGAACTTTCTAACTCAGATAATTTCTTTTTAACACTATCACTATTCATATATTCATTTACAATAGATTCAACATCATTATAATATATAACCGCAAATATTTGGTTAGGTATATATGGATTTGGTAAACTCACTTTAGGATTTTCTATATATCCTTTAACAAGTTCAGTTGTAAATTCACTTAAAGTATTTAAAAATGTTTCTTTAGCAGGACTAGTATTAGTAGTAATAGATGATGATATCTTATCCATATAACCACTAGTTGTATTTTTAATATCATTTTCATTTAAATTAATACCAAATGCACTAGATAACATATCTTTATCAATAGTAATCAAATCTTCAAAATTCATATTTGCTTCATTTTTTTCATCATCAAATCTAGTATTTGAAAAAACATCTACTTCTTTATTAGCTAATTGTTTTTTAACAATATCACTTTTACTTGCATTATCTATTACATACTTAGTTAAGTCAGATGTATAAGCAACACCAGGAGATAATGTCATCGTAGCACTGTTACTCTTTTTAGGAGCAACTACTCCTACTATTTTCAATTTTAATGCTTTATCATATAAAGAAGACATATATTTTTTATCACTACTCATATCTTCATATACAGAATATTTACTATTATATTTATATAAGTCAGATTGATTAATTAATCTTAAATCAATATTCATTAAATCTTCATAAGTTAATTCAAGTGGTTTGTTTTCAATCTCAACTTTTTCACCAGCCATTATTTTAGTAATCATACTAGATAATTCATCAGTTTTTCTAAGTCCTAATGAATAAACTAATAAATCAGATATACTATTAGCTTCAGATAAAACAATAATCATTTCATCATAATTACTTGGCCATTTACCAGCAAGAACATTATATTGTTCATCTAATTTTTCTCTATCATCCATCATTTGATTAAATATACTTGAATATGATGAATAAATACTATTACTAATAGAATCACTATACATAGCAGACATAAGTGAACTAGGATTAATTTTAGATAATGTATCACTAGCATCAATTGTATAAATATAAGGACTAACACTATATGTATATTTAATATTAGAAATATCATTTTTTATCTTTTCATTATTCTTTTCTATATATCCTTTAAAACTCTTTAAATCATTAGATTCAATATTAGTAAACATTGAAGTTATATATTGTTTCTCTGTTACCTTTCCACTCTTATCATCACTACCATCACCACTTACCATAGACAGTAACATAGATGTCATATCAGCAGTTTCACTTGTAATAGTTAATGGATATGATGATAAAGTTTCTTCTTGCAAATCATCTATATAATTTTGAAAACCATTAGATAATGACATAATTAATGCAATACCAATTATTCCAATGGATCCAGCAAAAGAGACTAATATTGTTCTTCCTTTTTTAGTCATTAAATTATTAAATGATAAACTTAAAGCTGTAAAAAATGACATTGAAGTTTTTTTGTCTTCTTCATCATGAAATTTAACTTTTTCTTTTCCATCATAAGGATTAGAATCACCAATAACTTTACCATCTCTTAATTTAATAATCCTTGTAGAATATTCTTGAGCTAAATCAGGATTATGAGTTACCATAATAACTAATTTATTTTTAGCAACTTCTTTTAATATATTCATAATTTGAATAGATGTTTCTGTATCTAAAGCACCAGTAGGTTCATCAGCTAAAATAATATCTGGATCATTAACTAAAGCACGAGCTATCGCAACTCTTTGCATTTGACCACCAGATAATTGAGATGGCTTCTTATTAATATGTTTTTCAAGTCCAACTTTAATTAAAGCTTCACGTGCTCTCTCTTCTCTTTCTTTTTTAGATACACCAGATAAAGTTAAAGCAAGTTCAACATTTGATAATATTGATTGATGAGTAATTAAATTATAATTTTGAAAAACAAATCCAACTCTATAATTTCTATAAGTATCCCAATTTCTATCTTTATAATCTTTAGTACTAACACCATTTATAATTAAATTTCCACTAGTATATTGATCAAGCCCACCAATTATATTCAATAAAGTAGTCTTTCCACTTCCAGAAGGACCTAATATAGAAGCAAATTCATTTTCTCTAAAATTTATAGAAACTTGATCTAAAGCTCTTTGACTAAATTCACCAGTATTATATACTTTAGAAACTTTTTTTAATTCTAACATACTTGCCTCCTTTAAAATGTACTTTATTTTATATTATATTTGTATTATAGTCAATTAATTATAACATTTTTAAAATTAAAAATGAAGCATTTTATAGTTCCATAGTTTTATAATCATCTAAGTTAATATCCAATGCTTTGAACAAATCTAACACATCAAATTCACTCATTCTATCATCTAATATTTGTCTATAATCAAAACCTAAAGTTTCTAAAAAATCCTCTAATGCCATATAAGTAATACCAAGTTGACTACCAGCATTTTCTCTAATTAAATTTACTTTTCTTTTAGATACCTTATCTAATTTATAACCATTAATTCTATATAAAGTATCTATTTCTCTCATCATATGATTATATTTATCAAGTTCACGAGCAAATTCAACAAAAGAAGTATTAAACCTCTTAAAGAATGAAACACCATTATTATCAAAATAATCTCTCATAATATGCATACCTGATATATCAGTTATAGCTAAAACACATGCTCTTTCAAAGGGATAACAAACTTTATTACTTCCAGCCATAGATGCAAACATATCAGTAATACCTTCATTTAATCCAGTACCAAATAATTCACCATTACTTTGTCTAATACATATTCCATCTACAAGTCTATTTCTATTACTAGCTAAATGAAACATTTCATGAATACACTCGTCACGATTACCATTATAACTCATACTATTAGTACGACAACTATAATCAGAATTATCACTTTCTCTAACATTCAAAGTTCTACAATTAATAAATAAATTAGATCTTCTAAACTTATATTTATCTAAAACAGCAAGAACTTTACTTTTTAAAAGATTAATTTCTTTTTTGATTTCTTCACTCATATTATTCACCTATTTTATTATATCATATTGTACATTTTATTTACAACAATTAGACAAACTATTATTTACGTTTTACATTTTAAATGATAAAATTTCTATGGTGAAAATAAATGAATATAGGAATAGATATAGATGATACAATAACTAATTCAACTGAAGTAATTAAAGAATATGTTATTAAATATGACACTGAATATTCTAACAGCAAAGAATTAGTAAATAATTTAGATAAAATAGTAAGAGGATTTAAAGGTTCAAATATCATTGAAAGATTTTTTATAGATCACTGTTTAGAAATGATGGGAAAAGTAAAAGTAAAAGAACACGCCAGTGAAGTAATAAGTAATCTAAGAAAAAATGGTAATAAAGTCTTTATTATCACTGCTAGAAGCGATAAATACTATGGAGATACAACTAAATATATACAAGATTATTTAGGAAAAAATAATATAGAATATGATGAGATCATTCATTCACAAGTTCATAAACTTAAAGCATGCCAAGATAATAAAATAGATATTATGTTTGATGATGCAGTTGATACTTGCGACACGTTAAATAAAAATGGAATAAAAGCGTATTTATTCACATCAGAAATCAATAAAGACTTACCTACAATATCCCCAAGAGTTGATAGTTGGTATGACGTAGAAAAATTATTTGAATAAAAAATTTTGTAAAGACCAAAAAATTCAATTGACATTCTTTATTAAATCATTATATAATTAGATTGACATAGAGATATGTCAGAATACTTCTACGAAACATAATGGAAGTATTCAACCAAAACCCCCTGAAGAGAGCGAAAGCTCTCATTTTTTATGTCACACACATGATATTCACAAAGTTTAAATGTATTATAATTCATAATTCACATAAATAAAGACACATACAAAAATCAATAACGAATTATGAAAGTTATTTTTTGAATTTAGTAAAGGATTATTTTCTATTTGTAAAAAAAATAAATTTAAGAATTTTAAAAAAATTTATTTTACAAGTGAAAAGTTTATACATATAATAATTTAAAAAGGAGCTTATTATGAATAAAAATGAATTAATTATAACAATTATCACAGCAATCATCAGTAGTGGAATCTTAAATGCAATAATATCTCATTTACTATATTCTAATAAATTAAAAAGAGAGAACAAATCAAAAGCTAACGAAGGAATTTCTAAAGAAATAGGAATTAGTTTAAAAAAATTTAGAGAACTCGAATTAGAATTGACCAAACAAGAATTATATGAAGCAGAAAAAAAATTCAGAGATTATGGATATAAAGTCAATATGTTTGAACAAGAATGTATTTATCCAGAAATATTTAATGATTGGGATTCATACAATAGTTTTTTTGAAAAAATTCAGTATTTTAGAAAAAACTATGAAAAAAATTTACCGTGTAAAGTAGCATTAAATGCAGTATATATAGATAGATATATTGCACAATTAATTTTATTTATGAAAAATAATGGTAATGAATCTATGCTGCCAAAATGGGGAACATTATTTATTTATGATCTTAAAAAATGGCAGAAAAAAATAGACAAATTATTAGTAAAAGAAATTAATAAACATAAATATAAATTGGAATCACATGAAACTAAAAAATGGACAAGATTACGAAAAAAAGAGGTTGAAAAGGAATATAAAAATACTATACTATATTATTTAATTACTGGTGAAGATATATTAAATAAAAAACAACAAAAGGAAATAGATAACATTTATCATTGTATTAAAAAAGATTATACTAAAAAATAATTTCATTTAAAAAATACAACTACATAAATTTATTGAACAAAAAATATTTAATATTATTTTATACTAGAAACCATAATTTAACAATTTAATAAAATTTAGTTATAGTTAAAAATATTTTTGCTTCTCTTAAATATAGTTCAAACAGTAAACCTCATAAGTAAAGTAATACTTATTTCATACATTTTACACCAGAATTGTGATAAAATATAAGTGGAAAAAAGGAGGAGTTTTATGAGTGATGTAGACATTATATTAAATAAATTAAAAAATTCTACTAAAGATATTGAATTTTTACAAGAATTAAACGAATGTTTAGAAAAAAGAATGAGCTTATCTGATGCTATGTCTATTTATGAAAACAAAATAGTAAGATATACAGAAGAATTTCTAAAAGCTAAAAACGAATTTGGTATTAATTATATTACTGGAATATCTACATGTATCTACTTACCTTCAAAAGACAATAAAAATGATTACACTTATACTATTATTGGTGGTACTAGATCAAGAAGTTCAAATGAAAAAATAAATCAAAGTACTCTTTTTGACGTCGCATCAATCACAAAATTATTTACTTTAATTTTATTATTAAGATTAAGTGATTTAGGTTTAATAGATTTAAATGCTAAAATATGTGATATTAATCCTGATTTTCAAAATTTAGAAGACTACACTCTTTATGATTTAATGAGATTGCATGGAGTTCTAAAAACTAAAAAAGAAGTTGAATACAATAATAGATATACAGCTTATGAAAATTTAAAAACATTATATTTAGAAGATAATAGTCGTGACAAAAATAATTATAATGACTATGGTGCATTAGTAATCGCAAATACTATAGAAAAAAGAATGTCTGAAAAATTAAAAACTAAAGTCAAATATAAAGATATATTAAATATGTTTGTATTATATCCTCTTGATATGATGAAAACAACATATAATCCTGAAACTATTAATGTTGCTGGTAATGCTAATTCATTATCACTACCTCATGATCCTAAAACAAAAGCTTTAGGTGGTGTATCTGGTTCAGCAGGTATATTCACTAATAGTAAGGAATTATGCTTACTTGCTAAAGATATAATTAATGCTAAAAATAATAAAGGAATTGTAATAAGTAAAAAAATGTTAGATACTCTTGGAGAAGTAACTTTTCCTAATGATTTAGACTCTAATAAAGGTAACTTAGGCTTATTCATAAAACATCCTGGAGGATTAGCTATGTCTTATGTTCCTGACGAATTCTCCCCAGGTAGCTTTGCAAGTCAAGGATGGACTGGTTCAGTTGCAACATTTGATCCAACGAAAAGAATACATCAAAATATTTTAGTAAATGCAATTTATAATTCAAGTAACGAAACACTAGTAAAAAATGATAAACCAAAAGGTTACCATATAGAATTCAAAAAATATCAAAACAAAATAACTAAATGTACTATAAAAATGAAATTCATTCAAGAAATTTATAGTTTAATAGATGATAAAAATGAAAACATAGAAAAAACAAGTCTTCTAAATTAGACTTGTTTTTTTATTCATTAATTCTTTGAATAATAAAGCATGTGATTCTAAAAACTTACCCTGATTAATTAACTCAATTATCTCAAGTTCATCCATATATTTAACACTCTCTACTTCTTCTTCCTGAATTTTAACATCATTTATATCAATATTTTTCTTTATATAAAATAAATATCTAAGAGGCATTCCAATTTTATAGAATCCTAAGCTGACAATATCTTTTGTTTCTATATCAATTCCAATTTCCTCAGATACTTCTCTTTTAATTGCTTCTAAAGGAGTTTCTCCACTATTAACATGCCCACCAGTAGTAGAATATTCTCCTCCTTTTATATGTGATGTCTTTTGAATTAAAAATTCATTTTTATTATTTTCAATAAATATTATTGCAACAGCTATATGTTCATTTTCTTCAAATTTAACACTTTTATCTCCTCTTTGTACTACTCTCCCTGTAACATTTCCATTTTCATCATAAACATCTAATAATTCCATAATTATCTCCTTCTAACTAAACTAATTCCATGATATAAATCATCTAATGTTTTAATTTCACCATCAAATCTTTTTTCTAAATCATCAGTAACTTCTCTATATATCGTTGATGGTAACATAATACCATATAAACTACTTTCTCTTATAATTTGACTTATTCTAAAACTTAAATCCTCTGCTCCATCTATTAATCTTAATGTACTTGAAGCTAACTCTTTAATGTTCTCTTTAAATGTTCTAAAAGGATCATGTGGTGTTCTAACATATAAATCTGTATCAACAACAAATATAGAATTATTTGATGAATTATATATCATATTACCTGGATTCATATCTTCAATTAATATTTCACTAGACATAGCTCTAATTTGAAATTCTAATTTTTTTAAAGCTTCTATAAAATCTCTAACTTTAATATTACCATCCAAATTATTAAAATCACATCCAGATACAAAAGGCATTATATAACCAGCTAATCTTTCATCATTATAATCTTTCACATAAATAAGTAATTCAGGAAATACAAAAAAATCATATTTAGTTTTAGCTAAATAATCAAAAGCAGAAATACCATTATAACTCTCTATAAATTCTTTAAAGACTTTATTATCACTAGTCAAATAACATCTACCCATTACTCCACTACCAACTTGTTTTTTATAATAATCAAGTGGTATATCATCAACAACTATTTTATTTTCCATAACGCTCCTAAATTAGTTAAACTATTATAACATATACAATATTATAAGTAAATAAGGAGACAATTATGCCTCCTTATCCTTTAAAGATTTAAATATTTTTGTCCATAACTTACTTGAAGAGTAATTTAATATACCAGCTTTATATACTTTAATTCCATATTTATATAGTAAATAACATACAAGTAGTAATAGTCCTATTGATACTCCCATATGCCATAATTCTATTTCTCCTAGTGTATAAGTTACTGGAGCAAGAATTCCAGATATAAATGGTATTAATGACATAACTTTAATAAATGTTGCACCTTGATAAATAGAAGCTATTATAGCTAAATAATAACCAACCATTAAAAATATCATAACAGGTGTTTGTATTTGATTATAATCTTCCATACTAGTAGTTACACTAGCTAATATTCCTATTAATAAAGAATAAGCTACAAAACTAAGTATTATTAATAATACAAAGAATGGTATGCCATTAACAAGTCTACTAGCAATATCACTCTTAATAAATAAATTTATATATTGACTTATAGAATTTAATTCCCCAATTCCATTAACACTTTGTGCAAGTCCACCAGTAGTAAGAACTCTTATTACTCCACCAATCACTGTATAAAGTATCAATAATAATCCTTGTAATATAGCAAACACATTAGCTGATATTAATTTAGATATAAAATGTACTTCAGGACTAACACTAGATATTATAACTTCCATACTCTTTGTTGATTTTTCTTCATTTATTTCAGCACCAATCATTTGAACAATTAACACTATCAAAATAAAGAATGGTAAAATAAATGCAATAATTATTATAGAACCAATCTTTTCCATTAGTTCTTCATTTTCATTTAAATTTTCATCTAATAATATTCTATTTACTTCTACTCCAGCATTTACTTTATCTAAAATCTCTTGATCTATATTTGCCTTTTTCATAGCTAAATTAACTTTAGTACTATTTAACGCAGTTAATATATTTTGATATAACACTGTATCCACATAATCATAAGATATAAAATCAACATTAAACATTTTTTCATATGTAGGATTATCTATATTAGTAATATTGATTATGATATCTGAACTTTCTTTATCAATAATTTCTTTCTTTAAATCATCAACACTATCACTAGACTTTTCAATACTAGCATTATAATTATCAAGTATATTTAAAAAACTATTATCAACTGTTTCTTTAAATTCATCATACACACCTACTTCATCAACAACATAAACATGTACAACTTCATCAAAATCACCACCAAAGAATTTAACAATACTATCTAAATTAGTTAAAGCAACTATTATAATTAACAATACTAAATTAGTTATTTTAAATGATTTAGTTGATACTTTTTTCTTAATACTATCTTTAGTTAAAAACTTAAATTTATTTTTCATATGCTTCACCTACTGTACTAACAAATATTTCATTTAAAGTTGGTTCTTCTACTACAAACTTAGTAACATTATCAAACTTAGAAATTATCTTAAATACATCATTCACATATTTATTATCTTCTATCTTAATATTATATTCATCTTTATTTTTAGTAATATCTATAACACCTTTAATGCTTCTAACCTTTTCTTGATTTAAATTATCACAAATAACTTTAATATTTTTACGTCTAAAATCTTGTTTAATTTTAGTTAACTTTCCTTCTAAAACAGTTTTACCTCTAACTAATATAACTATAGAATCACAAAAATATTCTATATGTTCCATCATATGTGAAGAAAATATAATCATTGTTTTATTCTTTTTAAGTCTTAAAATTACTTTTTTAAACATTTCAACATTAATTGGATCTAATCCACTAAATGGTTCATCTAAAATTAATAGTTTAGGATCATGTAATATGCTTATAATGAATTGTATTTTTTGTTGATTTCCTTTAGATAACTCTTTAATCTTTTTATTTTTATATTCACTAATATTAAATTCTTTTAAATACTCATCTAATTTCTTTTCAACATCTTCTTCTTTCATTCCTTTAAGTACAGCATAATAAGTAGCTTGTTCTAAAACAGTTTTAGATGTTAATAAACTTCTTTCTTCAGTTAAAAATCCAATATCATCAGTTACACTATAATCAATATGTTTACCATTTAAAGTAATATCTCCTTTAGTTTTATCAAGAAGTCCCATTATCATTCTAAATGTAGTTGTTTTTCCAGCACCATTAACTCCTAATAAACCAAATATTTCACCTTCATGAATTTCAAATGATAAATCATCAACTGCTAAATGTTCTCCGTAATATTTAGTTACATGATCAACTTTTAACATATTTCCACCTTCATAAGTGTTTCTATTCCAAGTTTTTCAGCTTCATCTTTATTCATATGAAATTCTAATTTACATGTTTCATCAGATTTAATATGTACATCATTTAAAATAACACCATTCTCACATTTAACACTAACAGTATCACCTTTATTAACATTAAATGTCACTAAATCCTCTTTACTCATATGTATATGTCTATCAGCTACAACAGTTGATTCACGAGCAACATATTTTCCTTTTGGACCTATAATTGTAATAGTTTCACTTCCACTTAAATCTCCACTTGTTCTAATCGGAGCATTAATTCCCAAAAATAAGCAATCTCTTTCTAACAACTCAACCTGAGTATAATTTCTACAAGGGCCAATAATTCTAACATGTTCTAAAACTTTACCATTACATTCCAAATCAACAGTTTCTTCACAAGCAAATTGTCCTAATTGTACTAAATCACGTTTATTAGTTAGCTCATATCCTTCACCAAATAATATATTTAATACTTCACGAGTCAAATGAACATGATGATTAGATACACCTACATTAATATTCATGATCCCACCTCCATTTTAATTTTATCACACAATTATGTATATTGTCATTAAATACTAATAAAGGAGATGATTATTTATGAACGGTAGTTATTATCAAACACCAGTATTTATAAATGATATTAATAGAGATACTGAAAATATAGAAAGTAATTTTTCAAACCAATCAAATCAATATAATATGGAACAAAGTTACATAGAAAATATATTAAGAAATAACATAGGAAAAAAGGTTCGAGTACATACATCATTTAGTGATTCAGTTGAATGGAGAGATAGAGTTTTCACAGGTATAATTGAACATGCAGGAAGAGATAACCTTATTATTAACGATAAAGAAAACAATAAGAGTTATTTAATATTAATGATTTATCTAGATTTTGTTGAATTTGATGAAGAAATAACTTATGCTAAATAACTTTAAATATTAAAGATTTTTTGATATAATATTATATGGTGATAAGATGAAAACATTAAATATAATTGCATTAATTTTATTTTCTTTAATAATTTTAGTAACAATTATTAGTATTTTATTTAAGTATCACAATGAAAAACTAATGACTATTATTAAAAATTTAGAAAGTTCTAAAAATGAATATGATGAAAAATTAAAAAATAAATATGATTTAATAATAAAAATAATTAAAACAGTTGAAACAAAATATAAAGTTGAAAGTAAAGTATTTGAAGATGCTAAAAAAACTGAAGGAAATATTAATTCTAAAAACGAAAAAATATTCACAAAATGTTATTCTGAAATACATCAAATTATAGAAGATAATCCAAAAGTAAGAGAAACAAAGGCATTCAAAAAAGATTTATCTGATTATGATAATAATGAATTACATATTTTATCTTTACGTACTTTTCATAACAAATATGTATTAATTTATAATAACATGGTAAAAAAATTTCCTTACAATATTATATTTAAAGTAAGGAAATATAAATTAGAAACTCTTATCGAAGGAAAAGAAATAGATGAAAGTTTTAATAATGATTTGGAAGTGTAAAATCCACTTCTTTTATTTTGTTTGCTTTTAAGAAATTATTTGCTCTTGAAAATGGCTTACTTCCAAAGAATCCGTATCTAGCTGAAAATGGACTTGGGTGAGCACTTTCTATAACTAAATGTTTAGGATTAGTAATATATTGTTTTTTACTTTTAGCATAATTTCCCCATAATATAAATACTACAGGTTCGCTCTTCATATTAAGTAGTTTTATTATATGATCTGTTAATAATTGCCATCCTAAATCTTTATGAGAAGCTGCTTCATCTTTTCTAACAGTTAAAATACTATTCAACATTAAAACACCTTGTTTAGCCCACGCTGTTAAATCCCCACTCGGACCATTCTTAATTCCTAAGTCATCGTAAAGCTCTTTATAAATATTTTGTAAACTAGGAGGTAACTTTACACCTTCTTGAACACTAAAAGAAAGTCCATGAGCTTCATTTTCTCCATGATATGGATCTTGCCCTAAAATAACAATTTTAGTATCTTTATATGAAGTCAATTTTAAAGCATAAAATATATTTTCATATTTTGGATAACACGTATGAGTCTCATATTCAGTGTTTACTTTATTCATAAACTTTTTAAAGCCTTCACTCTCCCAAACAGATTTTAACATTACATCCCAATCATTACCTATCATAATTCCTCCTAAACAAAAGTTATCATTTTATTTATGATAACTTTCATTATTTAATATTTTAAATGATCTATAAATTTGTTCCAAAAGTATTCCTCTAAAAAGTCCATGTGGGAATGTCATATCTGAAAATGATAACAACATTTGAACATTTTCTTTAACTGCTTCATTTACTCCATTAGAACCACCTATTATAAAAGTTATAGTATTATATCCAGTAGTAAACTTACTATCTATTAAATTAGATAAATCAACAGAATTAATTTTCTTACCATGAATATCCATTAAAATATTATAATCTTTATTATTTAAATGATTTAATATTTCATTACTTTCACCTTCAATATTATTATCTTTTAATTCCATAATTTCTATTTTTTGATATTTAGAAATTCTAGTTTTATAATCATAAATTAAATCAGTTAAATATTTTTCTTTAATTTTACCAACACAAATTATCTTTATCATTTATTTATACAAACTAAATGGATTTATATATTGACCATTCTTTTTAACTCTAAAGTCTAAGTGTGTACCTGTACAAGAGCCAGTACAACCCATTATTCCTATAGTTTGTCCCTTCACAACCTCATCGCCTTTTTTAACAAGTACTTTGCTTAAATGCATATATTGACTTGTATAACCATTATGATGATCTATTATTATATTTTTCCCTGCTCCACTATTATATCCACTAGCAACTGCTGATGTAACAGTACCATCTTGAATAGCATAAATATTTTTAGAAGATGTACCAGTTATATCTAAAGCTGGGTGGAAATGTGTTTCGTGTCTAATTGGGTGAACTCTCCATCCATAACCATCAGAAATTCTAAATGGTTTACTAGTAGGCCAAGCCCAATATGTAGAATTTCCATAATAAACCACATTCTTAGCACCAACCACTATTATCTTATCAACTGCTTCACTTAATACTTCTTCACTAATTTGAGCAGTAGATATAATAACACCATTTATTTCTTTAGTAGCATATGTAACCTTAGATTGTCCATCTTTACCAGCTTGTTTAGTATAAGTTTCACTAGCACTCATATTCTTATCATATTCAACATGTGTATCATATGTAATAGTTTCAATTTCAGTTTCAAATGATTCAACAACTATATTAGATAAAGGACTAATAGGCGCAACAGTAACTTCTTGTCCTTCAGCAAGTAAAGCATTCTCTCCACCTATATCAGGATTAGCAACTAAAAAATCTGCAACACCTAATTTATTCTTATCAGCTATAGTTTCAATAGTATCTGCAGCTGTAACTTTATACTTTTTAGTTAAATCAGTAGTTCCAAATAAGAAATATTGACTTAAAGAATCACTATCAGTAAATATATTTTCTTCAGTAGAAATATAAGTCTTTTTAATAGAAACTTCATTATCTAAATATACATCAGTTAACTCTGTTCCTTCTTGAGTTAAATCATGCTCTTTACCAGCTAAATAATTATTATAATCATCTTCATCAACAAAAGATAAAACTGTATTCCTAATCGCAGTATCTAAATCATCTTTATTAAGTATATAAATATTCTTTCTAGAATTATCATATTTTATAGTTACTTCATATCCTTCTATTGTAAAAGGATCTATATCTTTTATATCTTCATAAATTTGTTTAGCAGACTTAACATTATCATTATAAGTTAATATCTTTTGTATTTCTAATCCTGATGGAGGATAAACTTTAGAAACTTTATATTTTTCTTTAATTTCCTTTTGTTCTTCATCAATCAAACTATATAACTCATCAATTGAGTTAATTAATCCTAATTTTTCCCCACTAAGATATACTTGATATAATTCATTAATTTTTCTTTTGGTAGGTGTAAAAACCATACATACGTATATTACTAGTCCACATATAAATGTAGTAAATAATATAGTACCAAAAGATAATTCATCTTTATTCATTCTCATCTTCCTTATTCATAAAATTATCAAAAGAACCTGTATTCATCTTAAATATTAAATCTACACTTCCAGTAGAACCAGCTCTGTGCTTAGCAACTAAAAGTTCTATCTTTCTATTAACATTTCCATCATATTTACCATATTCATCACTATGTAAAAATAATACAATATCGGCGTCTTGTTCAATAGAACCAGATTCTCTTAAGTCTGATAGTTTTGGTTTATTGTCTCCACCTTTTCTTTGTTCAACGCTTCTTGAAAGTTGTGCCAAAGCTATAACAGGAATATCTAATTCCATGGCTAATTTTTTAATATCACGGCTTATTTCACTAACTTCTTGAACTCTTTGTCCAGCATACTTAGATGAACTACTCAATAATTGTAAGTAGTCAATAACAATTAAATCTAAACCATCATCACTATTTTTAAGTTTTCTACATTTTCTTCTAATCTCACTAACAGTAAGTCCACCAGAATCATCTATAAAGAATTTAGTATCAGAAAGCTCACTCATAGCTTCATTCCACTTTTTCCAATCAGATGATTTTAACTTACCAGTTTTTAATACATCACCATCAAGTTTACCAACACATCCAAACATTCTTTTAATTATTTCTTCAGCACCCATTTCAAGTGAGAAAAATGCAATACTTTTCTTTTCTCTAATTGCTGCATTCAAAGCAACATTTAAAGCAAAAGCACTTTTTCCACAACCTGGTCTACCAGCAACAATAATTACTTGTTTCTTCTGTAAACCACGAGTCATATTATCAAAATCATAATATCCAGTTCTAAGACCAGTAAACTCTGTTTTAGTTTCAGCAAGTAATTCCATGTTCTTTTGCATATCTGGTAAAATATCTTGAATCTTTCTAATATCTCTTCCTAATTTATCATTATAAACACTAAGAATATTACGTTCAGCATTCTCAACTATATCAACAACACTATCTTGTTCATCATAGCATTCATCTTGAATTTGAGTACTTTTAGCAATCAAATTACGTAAAATACTCTTTTCAAATACAATTTTAATATAGTAATTTAAATTAGCAGTAGAAGGAACAGAATCAATAATATCAGCTATATATTCTACTCCACCTACTTTAGATAATGTTTTGTTTTTATCAAGTTCATTACACACAGTATTAGAATCAACAGGAATATTATTAGTATATAACGTTTTCATAGCTCTATATATTAATTGATTAGGTTCACTATAAAACATTTCTTCACTAACTTCATCCATCACTTTATCTAAAGCTGTCTTTTCTAAAAAAGCACATCCTAAAATAGAAATTTCTGCTTCAATATTTTGTGGTTCCTTTCTTGCCATAAACCCTCCTGCTTATTTTTTCAATACTACTTTTATATCAAATGACACTTTCTTATGTAACACAATCTTAACATTATGAGTACCAAGTGTATTAATATCTCCATCTATTTGTATTTTCTTTTTATCAATATCAAAACCTAATTTTGATAATTCTTCACTTATTTGTTTAGAACTAATACTTCCAAAAACTTTATCTTGACTTCCTGTCTTAACTTTAAAAGAAATCTCTTTACCTTCAAGTTTCTTTTTAATTTGATTACATTCCTCAATTAAAGCTTCTTCTTTATCTTCTCTAACTTTAATTTCTTTTTTCAAAACTTCTACACTTTTTTCAGTATAAGGAACAGCCAGTTTTTTAGAAATTAAGAAATTTGCATAACCATCTTTAACCTCTTTAATTTCATCTTTCTTTGCTTGTTTTTTTACATCTTCTATAAAAATTACTTTCATAAAAGTCACCTCCACTTCTCAATGTATCATTATTATATCACGTTTGCATATAAAAAAAAAGTTGTATTAAACCTAAAATTATTATATACTTTATATGTAAAATATGGAGGTAACAATGCCAGAAGAAGTATATAATCAAATAAGAGAATTCGAAATTAAAATAAAGAAAATAATTGAAGAAAAATATGGTAAAAACATTAGCCCAGAAAAAATTGCAGTCATAGATTCAAAAAGTTATACAGACTTAGTAGACACAAGTAATGGTATTGACCCTAACAAAATTGAAAGTGAAATTGTTAGAAATATGTTTAATGACTGTGTTGATATTACATCTGAAAAAGCATTAGATGTTGAAGGAACAATGAGAGAAATCCCTTATGCAGGTAATCTTCAAAGAGGCCTAGTTGAATATTATACTCAAGAATTAGCAAGAGAATATAATTTACAATTAGATACTATTCCTGAACTTCAAAATGATGTTAATATGATTATTTTTATAAAACAAGTTTTAGGAGAAAGCTTTGATGAAGTTATGTATAAAGAAAATGCAGCAACTTTTTTAAATAATAATATTGCATTCCAAGATTTAATTAAGCATTGTGACAGAATGGCTATTGAAGAATATGTTAAATTAATTGCCAAAATGCAAACAACAATTCCTCAAACAGATGAAGATAACGTTCATAAATATATTCAAAAGATTAATGACGAACCAGATCAAACTCAAGTAAATACAAACGAATACAACCAACAAATATCTACTTCCTTTGATTATTCAAACTATAATTTAGATGACTTAGCAGACCTATGGAGAAGATTCATGAATAATGATACTACTCTAGCTGCTGAAGATTATAAAACACTTAGAGATTTACCACCAGAAGTTATCCAAGTTATTCAAGAAATTGTTGCTCAAGACATTAAAAAAGCTGGATTCGTTCCAACTCTTTACAACAATCAATATCATGGATTTACAAGCAATACATTAACACTTTATATATTAAGTGTATTAATACTTTTAGGCATGTTAATCGGATATGTACTATTTAAATGTTCTGTACATTAATTTTCTTCATAAACAATCATACATGAAAAACAATATATTTGCTCATCAGAGAATATACTAATGGCAGTTCTAAATTGAATATCTTTAACATTCTTATTTAACATCAAAAAAGCATTAACGCTTCTTTCTAAATCCTTTTCATGACTTTCATCAATAACTTTTACTTTTATCATATATAAATAATACAATAAAAAACATAAGAAATTTGTCAAATTATTTCTTATGTTTTTCTTTTTGCACTTTTTTTCTTATTTCTTCTAATTTATAAGTATTAGTCTTCTCTATTTCAGTATCAGTTTTATGTCTATTTAAATATAAACCAATCACAAATACATAAGCCAAAATATAAAACCATAATAGTAATATAACAATATTAGTCAAATTACCATATACTAAATCATATCTAGCTATATTATTAATATAAATTGAATATATATATGTTACGATTAACCAACAAATAGCTGTAAAAGCAGCTCCACGATTAACATACTTAGAACTAATTCTTTGATCAGGAGCAACTACATATAATAATTTAATTATTGTAAATATAACTACTAATGAAACAGGAACTCTTAATATTAAGAATAGAGTTGTCAAAAATTTTTCTTGTCCAACAAATACTTTAAGTAAAATATTTAATATAGATTTACCAAACAATGGGACTACAACTACAAATGCAATAAGTATAATCATAACAATAGTTAAAAATAATGATTTAATTGTTCTTCTAACTATAGGAGCATTCTCAATATTATATATTGTATTACTTGCTAAAATAATAGCATTACATCCATTAGTAGCAACCATAACAGCTATTACTAAAGTAATTATAGAATTCATGGTAATAGTATCAGTAAATATAGGTTGCAATAAATTAACTACTCCTTCTGGAAAAGTATCAGATAAAAAATTTTGTACCATATCTAATGGTAAATTAAATGATGATAACAAATAAAATAATAATGATAATATAGGTATAATAGCCAAGAAGAATGAATAAGCTAAACTTCCTGGCAATACACCTAATTCTTTTCCAAAAACATAATCATTAAAGAAATCATATATTTTTTTCATTTTATACTTTCCTTTGATTTATTAATCATTAATAATGCATCATTAATAGCATCATCAATAGTAGTTTGTTCATTCATAATCATAGAATATCCAATAGATACTCCATAATCTTTATTAGGTAAAGATGATATTAATTCTCTATTTAATTTATGAATATAAGTTCCTATTTTCTTTTCATCATAACCAACTAGATAAATCATAAATTCATCTCCATCAGTTCTCATTATTTCAGAATTATCTCTTTGAGTTTTAATTAAAACACTAGCAACAGCTTTAATTTGATTATCCCCTGCTTCATGACCATCTTTATCATTTAATGTCTTAAGGCCATTAATATCAATAGCTATAATAGCTTGAGGATATACTTTAGTAGATGACCAGAAATCAATATTATCATTTAAATAATTTCTATTTTTCAAATTAGTCATCGCATCAAAATAATAAAGTCTATCTTCTTTCTTAGATTTTTTATCATTTAGAACTTTCTTAGCAACTAAATATATAATAAATGCTATTAATAAAATAACAATAACAATATATATTAAATTACTAATTATAAAGTTAAATACTCTATTATTCTTTAATGTTTCAATAACGCCTACTACACTCTCATTCTTAACTTCATTAGAACTTAATGTACTTAAATAAAAATCAAATAATTTATTAAACGCCTCATTATTATTATTAAGTAAGAAAGTATTATTTAATTTAACACTAGATATATATCTAATACTATAATCTTTTAATATAGAATCTTTATAATAATCATAAACTTCTTTTTCTATTATAATTATTGAATTTTTAGTAGCATTTTTAGCTAAAACATTTACATTTGAATAATCAGTTATCTCAAATAAGTTTTTACTAGACATATTATATTTTAAATTCATATTAGATAACATACTAACATTAGTATTAGCTAAACTATATAATGAATTAACAACTATATTATTATCAACATGAGCAAGTACTACATATTCCGTAGGTCCTAAAACTCTACTATCAGTGTAATTATCATTACTTAAAGAATAATAATTTAATGCAATATCTATTTTGGTATTAGTTAATGCATCGCTTAATTCTTTAGTATCTTTATATTGAATATATTTATAAGTAACACCAGTCATATCAGAAAATTTAGTTAAATATGTATTTGTAAGACCGGTAAAGTCACCACTTATTTTACCTTCATATGGCAAATTATTAATATATCCAACAATAAAATCTTCATCAGTTATAGATTCTTTTTCTAATTCAGTATATTTCTTCGCATCATAATATATATTTAAGAAATACTCATTAACTTTATCTTGAGCTTTCTTACTCCATCTATTATAAAACTTAGTCATTATACTATTTAATTCTTCATTACTATTATTAAATGATAAACAATAATATGAATATAAACCATCTAAATGAAATACTATATCATAAGAATAAGATATAATCTTATCAATGTATTTATACATAGGTAAAACCATATAATCAACAATTTCATCTTCATAAGCAACATTTAACTTATCAAAGTCATCATAAGTTTTAATAGTAATATTTTTATATTCAGTTAAATAATATGTTACATTATCTATATCACTAGAAATTACACCTACTGTTTTATAGTTTAAATCTGATAATTTATTAACATCATCACGTCCTACAACAACAAAATGATCTTTATATACAACAATATCAGATTCACTAGTACTATTCTTATTAGTTAATTTTAATGTAGAAGTATCAGTAGTAATTATATTTAAATTAATTCCAGAATCTTCTTTTAAAGCTTTTAGATAATCATAATATACACCTTCACCATTTGATGAAAATACAGGTAAAGATTGTTCAACATAAACATCAAATGTCTTATTTGAATTATTATTTATCCATGTTTTCTCATCATATGAATAATTATTAACAGTACTTGTAATATAATATAATGTACCTAAAAATCCACAAACTAACACTGCTATTATAATAAATACTATAAGAACAGTCTTTTTCTTTTTAATACGTCTCATTTACTCCAAACCACCTTTAAACTATTAGCATTCTTAGAACCAAATACTGGATAATTTGCATTCTCTTCAGTTCCAGAATAAGTTAATATATATTGAATTTCATAAAAAGATAAATTCTTTTCACCTATAGTTTCAAGAGATTTAATAGCTAAAGTTTCAGCATCAGAAACCTTAATAGACTCTTTAAAATCAATAGTTATGTATATAATCTTTCCTTGTAATTCATATACTACTTTATTAACAGATGATTCATCTTTATAAAGTGCTTTAATTTCTTCATCTATTTTTTTATTTAATGGATAATTCTCTATACCATCTAGTCTATCACCATATTTAGATGAACTTGTACCAGCATAAAAGTATGTATAAAATATTATTCCAATTATTATAAAGCAAACAATTAATATGGCAAGCAATACCCATAATACTTTATTTTGCTGATTTATTTTTATTTTCTTCACTTTTTTACACCTTCCCTTGGCTTTTAATATTATACTATATTTTATTATATTTTTCCACATCAAGACATATTTCTTATATTTTAGTATTCTCATAAATATTATATAATATTTATTAAAGTTAATAAAGAGTAAATTTTCTCCAAAAAATATTGACAAATCTAAACTTTTAATGTAATATTTATATTGCGTTAACAAATGCAGGTGTAGTTTAATGGTAGAACTCTAGCCTTCCAAGCTAATAACGTGGGTCCGATTCCCATCACCTGCTCCATTGACGAATCTGTTCGAACTATTTAGTTTGAACTTGATATATAGAATCAATCGAAAGATTGATT
>USNG01000002.1 GCA_900556025.1 uncultured Mycoplasmatota bacterium | reverse complement strand
CAGAGCGGTGGCAGCAGTCATGTTGGTGACGATCATGAGCAGGTCGTCGAGGTTACCGGAGCCCAGGGCCGGAATGATCAGGATGGGGACGACGATGGCGAACTGCAGCCAGGCAGCGCGGGCAGGAATGCCGTGCTCGTTGAGCTCGACGATCTTGCTGCCAAAGACGCCCTTGGGGATCTCGGTGAAGAACACCTTGATGGGGGCGGAGGTCCACATCATGAGGGAACCCAGCGTAGCGGCGAGAAGGATCAAGCCGATGACGCGCGTGGACACTTCCATAGGAATGCCAAAGTGGGCAAAGACAGCGCCGAACAGCCCCGCCCCCACGACCAGATAATCATACCCCATGGACGATACTCCTTTGCCGGTTTCTTTACTGAGACTATACCATATTGCTGGGGGTTTGTCATCATAATTTTAATTTAAGAATTGAAGAAATTAAAAGGGAAATATATGAATTAAGTGAAAAGAAAAATGATGAAATCAATGAAAAAAGTATATTAGAAAAATATACTCATATTGATAAATTAAATAGACGTATTATAGATGAATTTATATCAAAAATTCTAATAGGAAAAAAAGATGAAAATAACAATAGACCTATTAAAATATTTTGGAATTTTACTTTATAATGCACCGTGCATAAGATTATCTGCCATGTCCTGGATCTATTACAATACCTTTTAATGCCATATTAATCACCTAATTTATTGTATGAAAAAACATATATTTTGCTAATATATGTTTTTTGAATTATTATTTTCATTTTATAGTTTCAGTTATAATTTCAATTATTTTTTTAATATCCTTTTTAACGCCTAAACTTAGTCTAATATAGATTTTATCATTGAAATTATAACTTTTAACACTTATCTTTTTATTTTTTATATTATCTATAATATCGTTATTTACTTCTATAAAAACAAAATTTGTTTCGGAAACTACATATTTAATCTTCAAATTATCTAAACAATTATATAAATAATTCTTCATGATATTATTTTTTCTTTTACACTTTTTAATGAAATCTTGATCTTCTAATGCTACTATTGCTGCCATTTGTGACAACTTCGAAACATTAAATGTAAGTCTGACTTTAACTATAGTTTTATAGCTTCCAATCAAATAACCTATTCTCATTGAAGCAAGACCATACGCCTTCGAAAATGTTCTTAACAGACAAACATTATCATATTTTTTCAAATCCTACTACCTTCTCAGCTATTTTAACATATTTATAATATAAAAGTATATATTTCAAATTAGTTAAAAATTAAGTCAACTAAGAAGATAATTTTTACTTATTATTAATGTTTATTATCTTGTACCCATACTTTGTTCTGAATCATCATTCATTCCAAATCTTCCATTAAAAAAATCATTTTCTTTTTGTAACACATTTTGAAATTCTTCTAATTCAGATCCGAATTTTCTAAGAAATGCTACACCACCAACAAATACTGGAACAGCTAAATTAGTAGCAGCACCCAATGTTAGTAAAGAAATGATCGTCATCATTCCCTTCCAATCTACATCAACTAATGAGCCTCGTAATTCATTCATTATTTCTTTAAAAGATTTTGTTTTACCTTTTAAAACACCATACAATGTAGTAACAGCAACTTTTCTATAATTATTATTAGGATTATTATTAAAACATAATTGTTCATGAATATATTCATCTAATTTTTTATTTTTAAAATCAACTTCTTCATCTGATTGAGCCATAGAACACAAAGCAGAAGTAGTCATAAGTATAGCTGCTTTTTTTGTATCTTCATCTACACCTTTAAATTTCTTTTCATTTAATTTAAGAATTCTAGCAACATCTTCTTTTATATTTATAAACTCTTTACTATCAATAAGAACTATATCAAAAATTGCTGTATCATATATACCATTAGTTAAATTAAAATATGACATATCATTACTAAAATATTTTTCCACAAGCATATTAACTTCTTGATCAAAATCATTAAAAGTAAATCGATAACTAGCAAGCTTATCACTTATATATTTTCTTATATTTTGTTGTCTAAACATAGCGTCAGTTTGTTCTCTTCCTTTAAGCTCAAAACTTTTCCTCATATTTTCAGCATATTCTTTATTTTTCTCTTCGTTTTCTACTAACATAATTTCAATTTGATGTAGAAGTTTGATCTTATTAGCTAAAGCTTCATTACTTGACATATTTATATGTTCACTGTTTTGCCCAAATATACGTAATTCTCTATCATATTTTTTATCAGTAGATTCGTTTTTTACTGCGCTTTCAACAGAAAAATCAACTATTTTTTTAAATTCAGCATCCATTCTATTATTTAATATAGCATCATATCGATCAAATGGAATTAAAGAAATAACTAAATTATATACATCAGTTCTATTAACCAAAATATTTTTAAATTTTATTGCTTCTTCGACTTTACAAAAAATTTTATTAGCAAGCAACTTTCTGTTATACAAATTAGTTATCAATTGAATAATATAATCATTCTCTTCATCATTAACTATACCTTCATACTTTTCTTCAGGTATCTGTGAAAGAATTTCTTCACAAAAACTATCTTTATCATCTATTTTATATCCATCTAAAACCTCAGAACTATATATTTGTTCCATTATAATTCTTTTAACAAATTCATTCATATTTGATTCCTCCAATATACATAATGGTTTCTAGTTAACCACATATAATCAATAAATATTATTCTTTCAAACTATAAGAATATTAAATCATATTTTATTACTTTTGTATAGTTTACAAAACCAAAATCATAGCAGGAATTCAATTAATTATTTTTTCTAAAATCTAAACTAACTACTTCACAAGAAGAAGTTTGCCCTTGATTATCTTCCTCTTCAAAATCTGGATAACTTGTTATAACTTCTTTTCCTGCCAAAATATCAGAAACAATTTTTTTCATATTAACTAGATGCTTTAATTCAGATAACTTCATATCATCAAAATATATATTATCCATATCTTCAACAATACCTTTAACATATTCTTCGTCTAAATCATCAAATTTCAAGAACATTTTTGTAATACCAAGTTTCTCAGCTATATAATAGATCCAACTAGACGAAGTAATATCTGATTTAGGATAATTATATTCTAAATAATCTTGTATTGCCACACAAATTTTTCTACACATTTTTGAATTTTTTCTATCATCAAATGAATCCCATTTATTTATCATACGTTTAACATCTTTTTTATATTCATCTAATAAATACATATGAGTACTAACATATGAACCAAGCATACTATCAAAATGACTAATAATTTCAATTAAAATAGTATTTAATCCATACTTATTAATATCTTCTTTATTATTAAATTTTCCATGAAGATATTCTTCTAAATCGCAGTAATCTTTAGAGAAAATGTTATTCAAAAATTCATAAGCAAAACGATCTGTCACCTTAATACTTGAATTGAATGAATCAAATACTGATATAAATCCACATCCAAATTCTTTAGTAAATCTATAATCACCTTCATTTTCAATTCTAACTCTTTCAATAGCAACCAATCTTGTACTAATCATAACACTTAATATAACTCTATATTTAAAAGAACTTTTATCATACTTATCAGGTATTAAATCGCAGATAGTCATTAATACATCTAATACATCTCTTTCATCTTCATCACTTATCATAGGGCCTATACTTTCAGATCTAAAATAACTAACAAATTCATCAGCAACACTAACAATAAATTTAGTATCATCTTTAAACATATCTAAAAGCGCAGAAACAAACTCATAATCATGTTTCAAATCATCACTACATAAATTATAAAAATTTTTATCTTTAGTTTTTTTAATAACATCAAGCATAAAACTTCTATCATTCTCTAATTCATCTATATCAAAATCTTCAATATCATTACCTTCTATATAATCTTCAACAATACTAGCACTATACTTTAACATAAAAACACCCCTTTTTAATTGTTAAAAACTTGTTAACTTCCCCTTTAATAATTGTCCCATATTATATCATAAAGTACATAATAAGTCAATTTTAACTAGTTATTCAATTATATTTTTACACATTAAATCCAAATCTGTGTATATTTCAAACCAAAACTTCATTTCTTATTTGTATTTTTGTTTCTTAATTCTAATATTCTTTCTCTAGCTTTAGTAGTAGCAAGCTCTCCAATCAAGCCACTTCTATCTTGATGTAATGAATTATTTAATAAAATTCTAACTCTATCCTTATTTTGAATAACATAGTTTGCTCCTACACTTTTACCATTAACTATTCCAGATTGTAAATTATCTCCAGAATAATCACTTAATGAATATGCATAATCAAGTAAAGTTGAACCTTCTGGCAATTCAATAGTATTACCTAATGCATCATAAAAATACACTTGTTTATTAAATATTTCATTTTTAACTCTATGAACAAATGCTCTATTATCTGCAAAAACACTATCAATCTCGACTAATGACTTAAAAAACTGATATTTTCTTGATAAATCTTCCTGCATAGCAATTCTAGCTTCATCTTTATTTATATCCCAATAAGCAGTTAATCCATAATTATTAATTCTATCCATATCATAAGTTCTAATTTGTGTTTGAATTAATCTTTCTTCAGGCCCAAATACAGTGGTATGTAAACTTTGATATCTATTAGTTTTAGGATTACATATAAAATCTTTAAATTTACCATTAACAGGATTATAGCATTGATGAACTAAACACAATGTTTTATAACAATTAAACAATTCATCAACAATTATTTTCATAGAAAATAAATCATGTATATCACCAATACTTTCACTTTTTACAAGTCTTTTATATATGCCATATACATTTTTAGTTCTTACTCTTATATCACACGGAACATTATTATCAGCTAGTATAGTAGTTAACTTTTCTCTCATTTGAACTAAACAATCTCTATATGATAATTCCATTTTCTTTCTTTTATCACTTATTTCGCAATATTTATCTTTATTTAAATAATAAAAAGACAAATCTTCTAATTCATTTTTAATTTTATAAGCACCAATAAAATATGCGATTGGCACAAATATTTCCATAGTTTCTAAAGCATTTTCTTTTTGTTTTTTGGGCTCTTTATATTGTAAAGTTCTCATATTATGAAGTCTATCTGCAAGTTTAATTATTATAATTCTTATATCTTTAGTAATACTTGTTATTATTTTTCTAGTATTAGCATAGTTTCTTTCTTCTTTAGAACTATAACTCATTTTAGATATTTTTGTTACACCATCAACTAATAAAGTAATACTTTCACCAAAATCATTACACATTTCTTCTTTAGTATATACAGTATCTTCTAAAGTATCATGTAATAATCCAGCACAAATAGTATCGCTATCTGCATGTATACTAGCCAAAATATAAGCAACATTAAGAGGATGAATAATATACGGCTCATTACTATCTCTAAATTGATGTGAATGTAAATTAGAAGCATATTCATATGCTTTTTTAATTTTATTTAATTCTTCTTCACTATAATCATTAACTAAATTTAAAATATCATTAATACTTATATTATCCATATTGCACCTCCATCCAAATAAAAACGACCAAACACATTTATTCAGTCGCTTTATTACTTATAAAAACATAGTTATTCCATAAACAAGATATGTTAGTATTTCTAACATCAATAATATTAACTAATTTTATTTCATTATTGTTCTTGTTCATATAACACCTTTTTTAAAAAAACTTGATACCATTTTACTAACAATAATAAAATAAATCAATACTTTTTTAAATAATTATCCTAAAAATATATCTAACATCATCATAAAAACAAATCCAATTATAAAACTAACAATTCCACACTTCTTATCATCTTTAGTTTCAGGTATTAACTCAAAGAATACAACATATATCATAGCTCCAGCAGCAAACGCTAAAAGATATGGAAATAAAAATCTAACTTTGTTAATAAATATAATAGTTATCAAAGCAAATACTGGTTCAATAGCGCCAGATAATACTCCACATAAAAATGATTTATTCTTAGTGTTATTAGAATTATGTAAAGGCAATGATACTACTGCACCTTCAGGAATGTTTTGAATAGCTATTCCAATTGATAATATAAATGCATTAGATAATGTAATATTACCATAAGCATATAAAATACTAGAAAACATTACCCCTACAGCCATACCTTCTGGTATATTATGAATAGTAACAGCCATAAGCATCTTATTTACTCTGTTCATCTTAAATTTACTAATTCTAGCAGATATAACATCTATAAAAATCAAAAATAATATTCCAAAAACATATCCAATTATACAAGGTAAATAAAAATAATAACTATTACTATTAGTAAGTGATGGAACTATAAGTGACCATATAGATGAAGATAACATTATTCCAGAAGATAAACCATATAATATTACATTTGTTTTCTTTGATTTAGAAGTTTTAATAAAATAAACCATTAAAGAACCTAAAGAAGTTCCAAGAAAAGGAATCAATATCCCAATTATAGTATTAATCATAAATAATCTCCTACTATTTTAGAATATGAAATATATTATTTTATGACACTAAAAAAGCACAATTAAGTGCTTTACATCAAAATCAATCTTGTTCCCACTCTTATGTTAGAGTCTTTAATAACTTGATTCATATCATACATTTCTCCAGTAGTTTTACTAAATAATGTAGGATTTCTTTGTTCGTAAAATCCACTAGATAACAAAGGATTACTTTTTTTAATAGAAGTTATAATATCATGAATTCTTCTATCTATTGGTACTAACATTTCAAATTTCTTTTCAATAATTGGAACCTCAACTATTATATATACTTTAAAATCCATATTATCACCTAATCCTTTGTATAGAAATCTAATAGTTTAACTAAAGTTGCATTACCTCTTGTAACATTAAATCCAAATTCAAGTGGTATTTGACCTCTAGTCTCTCTTGTATATGTTGATGACTTAATAGTGAATTGATCAGTAATTCCAGAACCAATCCATATAGCATTAAGAGTTTGAACACTATTTCTAAAGAATTCTTCATATTCTATACTCTTAATTTTACCAACAGAATCAGCAATAACTACTCTTATATTTTTATAATTTTTTAAGTTAGCTAAAATAGATTTAAAATTATCAACTTCAGGTCTAGTTAGCCCAGCAAACATCTGATCAATTCCAAAGAACATAAACATATTTGTTTTACCATTATCATTAGTAGTCAATTCAGTCATTTTTTTATACACATCAGGAATATTTGATGTATAAAAATTTCTAAATATATCTGTATCTTTTAATACTTCATTTGAATCAACCATATATAGTTCTACATTTTCAATACTTTGGAATACTTGTCCTAAAGAAGGAACAAACTTATCTAACAATGTAGAATCTTGTGATGAAACAAGAGAAATTAAATTCTTATTAAAATCAAACATTGAAGTCGCTAAAGTATTCTTTTCAATACCAATTGGTACATTACTTAAATTAGTTATTGAATCAGATACATCTAATAAAGTTACATGCTCTGGTAATACAGCAATTCTTTCTGCTTTGTCTTTAACTCTTTGATTTAGTTTAGTACATATACTCTTTATAAATGTATTGATCTCATCCCATTTATATGGATACGCTGTTTGAAATTCATGAAGTTCACCATCAATTTTTATAAGTCCTCTACCAGCAATATTAGATGGAACCATACCATGAGTATTACCAAGAATACTTGAATAATCAGCTGAATCATTCATTTGAATACATATTTGTCTACCAAAGTTTTGAGTAGTTTTACCTCTAACACCATTTGATGCACTTGCAGTAATTATAAATATTATTCCGTATTTCTCACCTTCACGAGATAAAGAAGAAACTAAATCAACATAATCATCATAGTTTTCATTAAGTAATTCATAATTATTTATAATGATAATCATTTTAGGCAATGTTCTTCCACTATTTTTAATAAAAATGTCATAACTACCATTATAGTTAGCAAATAATTTCTTTCTAACTTCTAATTCACGAGCAACAGTAGCAAATAAATTAGCAATTTTTTCTTCTTCATTAATATATACTACATCTCCTACTTGAGGAGCATTAATAAATATACCAAACATTTCTGTGCCAAAGTCAACAATATATATATTAACTTCTTTAGAGCTATGACTAATAATCAAACTATAAACTAATGAAGATAAAAGTATTTCACTTCCACTACCATATACAAGAGTATTTCCTTCACTATTTAAATTAACAGTAAGTAACCCTTGACTTTGATTTTCAGGATCATCATATTCACCAATAACAGCTTCAATATTCCATGGTTTAGGTACAAAAGAATATTTTTGCATTAAGTTATTAACAAATATTTCAGCAGGTATCTTATCAAGCCATAATTTATTAGCAGCCATATTTTTAGTTTTAGCAGCATCACAAATATATTTTAAAACATTAGGTAATTCTTCTCCTAAAGAAACAACATCAACTCTTTTAGTAGTCTCTAAACTCTTTGTAGTATCTCCTATATCATTAATAAATGAAATATCTCTATCTACAGTTTTAGCAACTTTTTCCTTTGGAATATATTTAGTTCCAGCATAAGCAGCTTGTCCCATAGCAAAGTAATCATTATAACCAACTTGTAAATAGAAACGTCCAGCCTTTTTAATACTAGTAGCATCAGGACATTTAATTACATCCATACTATCTGCTCTTTCTTGAACTTTTAAACATACCTTAAATTTAGAGTTTGACCAAATTTGATCATCAACTATACCACTAGGTTTTTGAGTAGCAAGTATTAAGTGTACTCCTAAAGAACGTCCAATACGAGCAGTACTAATAAGTTCAGCCATAAATTCAGATTGTTGACTCTTAAGTTCAGCAAACTCATCAGTTATAATAAACAAATGAGACATAGGTTCTTTAATAATACCATCTCTATATAATTTTTGATATTTGTATATATCTAATGTACTTTCATTTAATTCAAATTTAGCTTTATTAAATAATTCTTGTCTTCTTTTAAGTTCACTTTTAATTGATGCTAAACTTCTATTAATTTCAGCCTTATCTAAGTTAGTAATAGTTCCAGCTAAATGCGGTAATTTCATACCAGTTAATTTATTTTCAAAAGCACCAGTTAAACCTCCACCTTTATAATCTATTAAAACAAATGAAACTTCTTCAGGACTAAAATTCAAACACATAGACAAAATATATGTAATGATAAACTCAGATTTACCACTACCAGTCATACCAGCAATCAATCCATGAGGTCCATGAAACTTTTCATGCAAATCTAAATTAAATATCTCACCATCAGTATGAATACCTATAGGTACACTCAAACTATTAACAGGATTATTATTTTGCCATCTTTCAAATATATTTAAATGTTCTATCTTACCAACTTTATACATTTCTAAAAAGCCAATATTTTGATCAGTTTCACTAAGCATATTAGACTGCTTAATAGGAATATTAGATAATTTTTCACATAACAATGGTAAATTAACTTCACTAACATCATCCATCGCAAATGCTTGTTGATTCTTTTTATTTAAATCATTTGTAATAATCGCAGAATTCTTTTCATCAACAGATAAGAAATCATTACACTCATTAGGTAAATTAGAAATACCATCATTTAATATAATCAAACCAAACCCAATATTTGTCTTTTCTTCTAATATTTTTTTAATTATTTCAACATTTTTATTCTTTTTAATATTATCAACAACTATTAAATAATATGGTCTATAACTTCTAAAATCTAAATTATTTTCTATTCTCTTTTCATTATCATCTTCACTATATTTTCTAGAAATAAATATTTGTTCAAGATAGAAAGATATTTTAGTCATATCATCATAATTATCAGCAAAAAATCTAATATCTCTAGAGTTACTCCAAGTATGTGGTAATGTTTTAACACTATCCCAAATATTACTAGTAGTATCATTAATCATAAATACAAATTTTAAATCATTATATGAATGCCAAGTGGCTAATTGTAATAGCATACTTCTCAACATATTATCTTTATATCTAGTTTCACCAATTAAAACAAGTTTATTTTTTTCAGTTAAATTTATCGTAACTGGTGCATTTTTAATATCTTTTCCAATTTCAGCAACACTATTAAGTTCATTTTTTAAGTTATCTTCTACCATAGAAAAGTCTTCCATAGAATATCTTAAATTTAATTGTACTGGAACAGTACCTAAACCTAATCTAACAGACAAGAAATCATAACTTCCAATTTGTCTTTCCCATAAATTTCTTTTTTTATTTAAAATAACACTTGCTAAATCTTTAGGATCAGGATAATTTTCTAATAAAATTTGATGTTGATTATTTTTAATAGTAGTTATTTTAGCTCTTTTTTCTTGTAAATATTCAGAATATTTAACTTGTCTTTCTTTTTCAGATTCAATTGTTTTCTTTTTGTTATATTTCTTCATCAAAGAAGGCCATAATATAGTAGATGCAATCATAGCAACGGCAACTAACAAAGCAGGAAGTGTAGATTTAAAAGTAGCATTTCCCCTTTGAATATTCATAATTGATGTAGTTACACTTACAGCAGAAGACATAGTCATTGTAATCATAGGCCCTATTGTATAAATTACAGGAGTTTGATCTTCTTGTACCTTTCCAGGAGGACTATCAATACTAAGTTCTTCAGGTGTAATTGATGTAACAAATCTAGGTTGTCTAGAAAAATAATCATTCTCATTATATAAAACAGCATTGTCATTATCAACAGTAGCAATTAATTCATCATTAAAACTTGGTAACTCTCCGGGTACAATATATGGTGAATTAACAATAACATTATCACTATTATTAATAATTATGAAATCATTTAAAACAATTATTCTAAATCCAAGAATAAAAACTATATCACCATTTTCAAGAGATCTCTCATCAGTTTTATTATCATTTATATATATACCATATTTAGTATCTAAAGATCTTATAAAAAATCCTTTTTCGTTTTTAGTCAAAACAGCATGAGCATTATTAACAACAGAACTTCTAAGTCTTATATTCTGATCATCTCTATTACCAATAGTGTATTCTCCATTTTGAACAACATTATATGTTATATAAGTTTCCTTTTCTTCATTTTCAACATACAAAAGTGCACTAGAAATATTATTGTTAGCATCAACTATTTTTAAAGAATAAAACAAGCCAACACTCAAAAGAGCATTCTTTATTTGTTTTTCTCCAACTTCAATATAACAAGTTGAATTACTAACTAAATTCCATTTATCATCTATTTTCTCTAATGAAATTAAATTTCTTTCATTATAGTCATCATCTACATCATTTAACCAATAAGAAGTAGTTGTTTCATCAATAGGAAATGGAAATCTATATATTTTTTCTCTTTTTACTAGAACAACTTGCATATTTCACCTCTTATTCTTTTTTCATTGATAAAACTTATGTACCATTATTATCTAACTAATTATAACATGATATATATTTTTTTGCAAAATAAAAGAGTATAAAATACTCTAATTATAAATTTAAGTAAAATATTAATATTATCTCAATCCCAAGAAAAACTTACAACTCCACTGACATAATCTCTTCTAATTATCTTTTCAGCTTCTTCAGGAGTATATACTCCATTTCTTTTATAATTAGGTGAAAAAGGATCCATTATAATCACTTGACCTTCCTTTAATCCAGGACATACGGTATAATAATGACCAGTTTTTAAAACAATAACAGGATCTCCATTTGCGACAGATTCAAAAATAAAATTTATCTTACCATTATAATCATCATCATCTCTTATTATAGTGGTTTCTATCCCATGTTTGGCAGCAATAAGTTCAATTTCATTCCAACTACATGCAGGTTCCTCGGTATTAAAACCATTTATTTCCCTAATAAAACGATTTGAATCACGTATTATTGTTTGAGGAGTAATAGAAATATCATGTTCCTTTGCAGCAACAATCATTGCAAGACTTGTAAAACCGCATGCAGACGAACCAAATGTAGAATCAAGTCCTTTATAATACCTTACGTTTTCCCATTTAGGATCATTTTGACTATAATATACAATACCGAGTCTATTCAACATGGCACCTCTCATATTAGTAGAACTATTAGCGTATGATTCTAATTGCCACAACAAAAATTTTCCATCTTCTGTATTTTTAATAGTTTCATTACTATTTAATGTATTATATAGGTCCCCAATACTTTTAGTGTCCATTGTCTTATTTTGACACATAATATCTAATAATGATACAAAATCCTCATAAGATATATTTTCATTTTCAATCATATTAGGCAATATTTTACTCGTAAGCTCTTTTATATTAATCGAATTTTCTTTCAATGCAGAACAAAAAACCTCACTGACAAGTTTAGCATCACTTAATGAACTAATATCCAAAAATCCATTTTTCATAAATGAATACAATACACCAGTGAAAACATCAACACCCTTTTCTTTAAGAACATTTAAAAGTTCTTCTTCACAAACACAACCATCAGCGATTATCTCGCCTATAATTTGTGATATTGTTGAAAAAAATTCTACATTTCCCTTCATGGATTCAGCCACACCTAAAAAATCACTTAAATTAATTGTAATATCTTGTGATAAATTAATAGCTTCATCAATATTATGTCTTATTTCAGGCTCAATCTCTGATACATCTTTTGAAAAATTAAGTGCAGTATTTAAATTTGGTATATCTAAATAAAATTTTTTCATTTATATCCTTATCTCCAAATAAATATTTCTAATGGAAAGTAGAGCTGGCATTCAATCTAACTTGCTTTCTAGCAGGTAGTCCAGCCAACTCTTTATTAATATTACCTATACGTTTACTTAAAATCTTTCTTCTATTTATTAGAAATTTAACAGTAGACTCGATTGTAGACATATCAGAAAGCATTTTTTCTTTCCTCATATTTAATGAGTTATAGCCAACACCTACACCATCAATAATACATCCTTCACTCAAATAATTTATTATTTGTGATAATTTCTCCTCACAAAATGCATAATCTTGTGACATCTTTTTTACTCTTTGTAATAAAGCATCGCATGACTTCAATTCTTTTTGATATCTGGATCTTTCCTCCAGCAAAATACTTGGCTCTACAACTTTCATATTTTTTTATTACCAATGCACTAAACTATTGTGGTAACTCTTCAGCAGCTGCAGCAATAGTTTTTTCAGTTTGTTCAGTTGTATCAGTAGCGCCTTTAACTACAGTTGAGAATCTAATTACTAAATTTACAAAATCATTAAAATGAGCTCTTAACTCTGCAAAACTTTGCTTTGTTTGTTCTGAAGCCATTCCATAAAATACATCTTCTGCACCTAATTGATTCATATGATTAATGAATTCATCAAATTCATCTCTCATCTTTAATGCACAAGTATCTAATGTTTTAGCATCATTACGTGCTTCTTCATAAGAAATTTTTGTACTATTACTATCCATATATCCTCCTAATTATTTTAAATATTTGTTTGCTTCATCAACTAAATTTTGTTGATTATTTGTTACAGTATTTCCTGCTTTAGTAGCAAAACCAGAATAAGCTTCAATACTTCTATGCATAGCCATAATTTCAGATTTATGACCTTCAATACCTTCCCCAATAGCTACAGCTTCAGGTGAAACATAATTATTTCTAATTAAATATTCAACTGTGCTATAAATCTTTTCGTAATTACTTTTAAAATCAGCAGCAACTTCTCCGATACGAGTACCAACACTTCTCATAGTCGCAGGATCTGCTCTAAAAACTCCTGACATAATTCCTCCTTATTTTGCTTATCTTACAAGTAAAGAATAGCATTATATTTTACCATTGTAAATAATTTCAATTCAAACTTTACACTTTAATATCAACTATTTTTTCATCAAGAATAGAATAAAGATATAAATTAACATTCTTTTCACTAATACTTTCTATATATTTTTTATATCCGTTTAATTGTTTAATATAATGACTATCAGTAGTATTTTTTAACTTATAATCAATTATATCAATATGATCATCATGTTCTATCATTAAATCTATTATTCCATGATAATTAGCATTAGATTCACTATAATAAAATTCATATTCTTTATATATATTAGCGTTTTCTATATCATTAAATATTGGATTCATAAGCATATGTTTTATTTTATTAACAATAAATTCTTCACTAATAACTTCATAATTTTTCTTTTTAAAGTCAAATAATTCAAGTACTTCATGAAAGTGAGTACCATATCTCATATTAGTTCTATTTTCTATAGTTAATAACTCATGAGTTTCTTTAGAAAAATGTTCTTCATCAACTACTTCATTATGAATATTAATTTCATTTACATCAATTTTATCTATATTAAAAGATTTTAACTCTTCAATTTTCTTTTTATATAAATAATTTTTACTTAAATTTAACTTTTCGATATTAACACTTTCAAAATATTCAGGTAAATATTCTTTAATGCCATATATTAAATCACTCAATTTTATAAATTTCTTTCTTAAAAGACTCAATATAACACCATTTTCATCTTTTTCGTACTTAAATGTTTCCATACTAGGTAAAATTATAATTATTTTCTCACGCGCCCTAGTTAACGCAACATAAAATAGTCTAATCTTTTCACTAATCTCTTCTTTCAAATAACTATTTTTATATAATTCTTTAATAATACTATTATTTTCTTCTACGATTGCTGGTAAAATCAAACCATATTTCTTATCAGCAATTACTAAATCTTTCATGTCAGATATGTTAAATTTATGATTTATATCAGCAAAATAACAAACTGGATATTCAAGACCTTTAGATTTATGAATAGTCATTACTTTAACACTATCACTATTATCCTTATAAGAACTATATTTTATATCAATACCAATCTCTATAATATTATTTAAATAATCTCTAAAATCATATATAGTATAACCAAGTTCATTTAAATTATTTGATAGATTATATAATGTTTCAAGTCTAGCATTAACATTTTCATAATCTCCTACTTTATATAATTTATTATAAAAATCACTTATATCAATAATCTCTTCATATATAGTTGAACATATTTTAGAATTAATAGACTTAATATTACTAAAATCTTTAAATATACTAGTCTCTTTAAATGAATTATTAGCAAATATTTCAAATATTAAAGAATCACTATATTCATATAAAAAACTTCTTGCTATAGAAATAAAATCATATTTAAATTCTTGATTGAAATCTCCATCATTTATTCTAATTATAAAATCCAAAATATTCTTAATTAATAAAATATCATTATTAACATTTAACTTATCATCTTTAAGAATAGTCAAAGGAATACCCATATATTCAAATATCTTTTTATAATCATCAAAATACTTACTTCTATCTAATATAATAACAAAATCATTATAAGTAGCTTTCCTCATTTTAGATGTATCTTTATCAAATACCATAAAATTACTACTCATTTTTTCTTTAATATCTTTAGCTATAGTAAATATTTCTATCTCATTATTACTATATTCATTAGTTTCATTTTCATATTCTAATATACTAGCATCATAATTAAAATCATTAAATACTTCATTATCATATGATGTATTACCATATATCATTTCATGAGATTCTTTATATCTAGCACCACCAATATCATCATCCATTAATAATTCAAACATTCTATTAATATTATTTAATACTTGACTTCTAGACCTAAAATTCTTTATTAAATCTATTTTATATCCATTTATATTCTTACTATAACTATTGTATTTATCCATAAATATACTTGGATTAGAACCTCTAAATTTATATATAGATTGTTTTATATCACCAACCATATAAACATTATTATTTTCAATTAAACTAATAAATTTATCTTGAACATCATTAGTATCTTGATACTCATCAATCATTATTTCTTTAAATGAATATTTAAGCTCATTTCTAACATCTTCATTATCACTTAGTATTTTTATAGCCATACTAGCAATATCATTAAATGTATAAATTCCTTCTTCACTTTTATATTTATTTAACTTGTTCAAATATTTTTTAATTATCTTTATAATAGTTTTTACATCATCATACGTAGATAATATATTTTCTTTAATTTTATTGATATCTCCATATTTTTTATAATCTAATAATTCATCAATAGATAATTTAAGTTTATTTTTAGCATTCTTAGCTTCTTCTTCTGTATTTCTTGGCACACTTGGTAATCTAAAAGTAGATACAAATGTAAAATCATCAAAATTTACTAAATCACTCAAATCTATCTTAGATAAATAATCACTATCAAAATAATATGACATATTATCATATTCCATTAATACACACTTATATTTTTCTTTAAGTAATTCTCTATATTCATCTATTAAATCATTAATATTTTCTTCTGTGTAAAACTTGTTTAAAACATAATTATAAAAAGCATCTGGATCTATATAGCCATCAATAATATTACCAAGTTTCAATATATTAGTACGTATAGTTTTATCATTCTTAATAGTTCTTTCTTTAATTAATTTAATAAATTCTTCATCTTCAAGAGCATATAACTCTTCAAATGTCTCATCTAATATTTTATTTTTACATATTTGAACAATTGAATCATCAGTAATATTAATATTATTAGTTATATTTAATAAATAATGATATCTTTTAACAATAGACAATGCAAAAGAATCAAAAGTTGTTATATAAGCAGAGTTAATTAAATCAAGTTCACTTTTAAACTCTTCTCTTTTAGATATTTTCTTTCTAATTCTATCTTTCATTTCAGCTGCAGCTGCTTTAGTAAATGTTAATATTAATAGTTCATTTACGTGTATTCCATTTTCTATTTTATAAATAACTCTTTCAGATAATACAGCAGTTTTACCAGATCCAGCACCAGCACTAACTATAATATTACTACCTGATTTTTCAATTGCTTCTTTTTGTTCACTAGTCCATACTGGCATTACCACTTACCTCCTCAAAAACATTATTACATTTCTTTAAAGTTACAATATCACTATTAGTCATATAACAAATATCTTTATATTTACAAAAATCACATCCTATATTTTTATTATCAATTTCTTTAGGATTAATATCAAACTTCCCATTTAATATATTATCAGATGCTTCATTTATTTTACTTTTAACTACTTCACATAGTATATCAATCTCTTCATCACTTATAACTTTAGAATAACTATAAAAACCTCCACTATTAGTAACTTTTAATGATTTAACAATCTTACTGTCTTCATAGCTGGAATCAAACATAGAAAGAATACTAGTATCACTATTAGAATATCCTTGTAATTTTAAATCATTTTTTCTTTCTTCAAGAGAACTTTTATTATTTAATATCTTTTGTAAGTAAAAACCAGCTATTTTAACATTACTAATCTCGTTTTTTATTAAATAAATATATACAGGCAACTGCATATGTAAACCATATATAGAATTATTTATCTCTAAATTTGGATTACCAGTTTTATAATCAATTATTGCAACAACAGTTTGACCATTACATTCATCATATAATATTTTATCTACAAAACCTTTAAACTTTACATTTAAATCTTTACTAACATCTACAACCATTTCTTTTTCACACATAGTTTTACTTAATGATGTGTATTTTAATTGCTCTTTTATAGTTTCTACTATTAATTTAATTTCATCTTTTAAAATATTTAAATAAAACTTTTCACAATAATTAAACTCATAATTTACACTTTTTACTTCTCTATCATAACATTCATCAATATTATAGTTTTCATCAAAAAAACATTCTGACAATATTTTATGAAATATATTACCAATCACTATTTCAAAAGTATCTTGATATTTATTAATTTTTAATATGTAATCTAAATAATATCTAAAACCACATTTATAATAAGTATCCATACTAGTATAAGAAAGAGTTAATTTATGACCTAAATACTCACTTAATAATTTAGTATTAACACCTTTAAATTTATTATCAAAACACATATATTTTAATGAATAATTGCTTTTTAAAAGTTTAAGTCTATCACTAATAGTTGAATACTTTTTATATTCATCCATATCTTTTAACAATAAAATCTTATTATAATTATTAGAATTATCATATTTCTTATCACAAACACACTTATTAAATATCTCTTCACTATAAGATGGACTAATATAAGCTTCAGATCCATTAATATATTTAGAATAAGTCACTATCATATTATTAGATGACAAAATCTTATCTTGTATTAAAGAAATATTATTTTTATTCAATTCATAAGAAGTACTTACTCCAATTAATGATTTAACACTATCTGGTAAATAATCTTCATCTTTAGAATTAACTGGTATTACACCTTCATTATAGTTAATTAGAAAAACATAATCAGAATCATCAATTTCTTCTTCTATATCAATACATTTAACACTATTATCAAGTACCTCATTATTTATTTTAATTTGATCAAGCTCATTAAATATAATAGATTTAGCACTATCATAATCATTAACAAAACAATATTTATTTATAACATTAAGTATTTTATTATATATTTTCTTATCATCAGATGTTTTAATAAAGTCACTAATAGATTCAAAAGTTTTACTTATATCATTACAATAATTTTCTTTAAATTTACTAACTAAAATACTTCCTTTAGCACTATAAGATAAATTTAAAGTAACTGGAATATTATATAACTTAAATATCTTTTTAATAGTATAAATATAATTATCTTTTATATTACACAATTTAATATTATTTATATCTATTCCATTCTTTATTAATTCACATATTTTATCAGCTACAAAAGACACTTCTTCTTCAACACTATCAAAACAATATAAATCTTTTCTAGAACCATTTACTTCTGTCTCAACATATGTAACATCATTTAAACTATCAAATATATTTTTATAGAATTTATTAACATACTTTAAATTATATAAAATAACCTTATTACTATTCAAATAAGACATAAACATATCATTATAATATAATAAATGTTTACTATTTAAATCATCTTTTAAATCCTTTAAAAACTTCATTTTAGAAGACTTATCTTTATCACTAACATAATATAAATTCTCTAAATATATTTTAGCTACATCATATATAACATTATATTTATCACATATATAACAAATAGTTTCTTCATCATAGTCAAAAAAACATTTTCTTTTAAATTCATTCAAAGTGATTATTTTAACATTAATTAATTTATTTATTTTCTTTAAAAAACTTTTCTTAGTTTTATCTTTTAATATAATTATACAATTATTAAACTTGTCTATATTCATGCTAACCTCTCTTAAAATTATAACATAATTAATCTATTCATGTTATAATTAATTCAAATAGAGGTGATTTATGAAAAATGATATAAAAGCAATAAAAGGTATGTTATTAGTAATACTAGCTATATTAAGTATATTTTTAATTTATGATATATATTGTTTTATGATTGGTATCTTAAAAGACACAGATTATCCATTCTTATTTGGATATACAACTCATCATGTTATAGAAGATAATATGTCACCAGATATTAATAAAAATGATTTATTAATTATCAAAAAACAAGATTTTTATAGTTCAGATGACATAGTATTATTCAATTCAAATGGAGGATATAGAATTGGTTTCATAAAAGATACTCCAAAAGGAGAATATATCATACAAGATAATATTAATAGTATAAATGAAGATTTTAAAATAACAGGTAATCAAATAATTGGAAAAGAAACAAAAAATATAAAAGGATTTGCAAAAATATTTAATTTTTTAACAAGTGGATATATGATAGGAATAATATTTGCATTTGTTGGACTATATATTTTTACAACATTGAGAGATAGAAAATAATGGCAATAGATAAAGTTAAAGAATATTTTAAAAAATATAATATGGATAATAGAATTAAAGAATTTGATGTTAGTAGTGCAACTGTAGAACAAGCTGCTAAAGCATTAAATACTGAAGGTAAAAGAATAGCTAAAACAATGTCATTTAGACTAAAAGATAGAATAATATTAATAGTGTTAGCCGGAGATGCTAAAATAAGTAATTCAAAATATAAAGCATTCTTTCATGAAAAAGCACATATGTTAGGATTTGATGAAGTTGAAACAATTATTGGTCATCCAGTCGGAGGAGTTTGTCCTTTTGCTATTAATGATGGAATTGATGTTTATTTAGATGAATCACTAAAAAGATTTGAAACAGTATTCCCAGCATGTGGAAGTACAAATAGCGCAATCGAACTCAAAATAAAAGAGTTAGAACAATATTCTAACTACATTTCATGGATTGACGTATCAACTATTTAATATTTTTAGTTGGATATTTAGAAGTAATTTCAAGTACTTCTTTTTTTAACTCTTTTAATACGCTTTTATTATCATAATTTTTTAAAGCTTCAACAATAATATCTGCTATATAAATAAAATCTTTTTCATTTAATCCTCTAGTTGTCATAGCAGGCGTACCTATTCTTAAACCACTAGTTTTACTAGGCTTTTCATCATCATTTGGAATAGAATTCTTATTTACTGTAATACAAATACTATCAAGTGTTTCCTCAGCAATATCACCAGTAATACCAAAACTACTTTTAACATCTATTAGCATTAAGTGATTATCTGTTCCACCAGAAATAATTCTAACTCCTTGTTTCTTAAATTCATTAGCCATAGCACTAGCATTCTCTATAATATGTTTAGCATATACTTTAAAATCATCTTGTAATGCTTCATAGAAACATTGAGCCTTTGCTGCTATAACATGCATTAATGGTCCGCCTTGAATTCCAGGGAAAATTACTTTATTAATTTTTTTAATTATTTCTTCATCATTAGTAAGAATTAATCCACCACGAGGGCCTCTTAATGTTTTATGAGTAGTTGTTGTTACAACATCAGCATAAGGAACTGGATTCATATGTAAACCAGCAGCAACTAATCCAGCAATATGTGCCATATCAACCATTAAATAAGCTCCAACACTATCAGCTATCTCTCTAAATTTCTTAAAATCTATTTTTCTAGGATAAGCACTAGCTCCAGCAATAATCATTTTAGGTTTAATTTCTAAAGCTAATTCTTCTATTTTTTTATAATCTAATTCTTCAGTTTCAGGATCTAATTCATAACCAATAACCTCATAATCCATTCCACTAAAATTAACTTTACTACCATGAGTTAAATGTCCACCTTGATTTAAAGACATACCAAGTACTTTATCCCCGTGATTTAATAATGCTCTATAAACAGCCATATTAGCAGAACTTCCACTATGTGGTTGAACATTAGCATATTTAGCTCCAAATAATTCACAAGCATATTCTATAGCTTTAGTTTCAAATATATCAATATATTCACATCCACCATAATATCTCTTTCCTGAATATCCTTCAGCATACTTATTAGTCAAAATACTGCCTTGTAATTTTAATATATCTTTAGATACATAATTCTCACTAGCAATTAACTCTATATTATTTTGTTGTCTTCTTGTCTCTTTTTTTAATGCATTAGATAAAATTTTATCCATAAATATTACTCACCTCATTATCATTATATCAAAATAAAAACTTTTTTTAAAAAAATTTTACACTTTTTTTAAATCTCTAGAACTTACCACGTAAAGCAAACAAAAAGTGATATTAAATATCACAATTTATCATCTACATCAGGTGTATCTACATAAACTTCATCTTTAGATACACTTTCATCCATTTGAAATTTTTCTTTAAATTGATTATCATCAATAAACATTCTTTTCTTTTCAACTGGCTGATTTTTTAAAACAGTTTGTTCTTCTTGTAACTTGATTTCTGTTTCTTCTGTTCTAACATTATTTTCAACTTGAGCAACTTCAGGTGTTTGATCAACTTCAACTATCTCTAATTTATTTTTATTTTCTTCTTTAATTAATTCTTCTATGCTCGGATCATAATCAGTATGAATTGGAACACTATCAGCCTTTCTTTCTTTATGTTTCTTAATAGCAATTATTATAAATACTATTATAGTTATTACTATTAATACACAAGCACCCATTCCAAAAGTCATTAGTAAATGATTCTTTTTATTTTCAAGATCAAAGGTAAATTTAATATTTTTTGTATAATTTATATCAGATATATCCCAAGTTAATGTTCTTTTATCCATACTTACTTCATCAGCATTACTTTCAATAACTTTATTAGGTAAAGTAACAATAAACTTAAAACTAAATTCTTTTTCTAATTCATCTAATAATTTACTAATATCCTTGCCTTGTGTAGGTGTAGTTGTATCAGTAGATGGTATGGTTGTTCCATCATTATTAGTAGTGCCTCCTAAAACATTAGAAACAGTACTAGCGGCAGTAATAGCTTTTCTTATATTTCTAACTAAATCATAAACAGAAAACTTATAATCAGCTTTATATGTATTGTTTAAAAAGTTTTCTTCTTTACTGAATAACAACTTTTCATCAAAACCACTTAATAAATATTCTTCTATAGAAATAGGCACATCACTACTAACTCTATTTGATAAATCATCTATAGAATTAAATTTTTTAGAAAACTTTACCCCTTTATAATCAGGTCCTTGATTTAAATTCTCTCTTGTATAACCCTTTTTAGTAATATTTACACTAGAAAAATATTGTTCAACATCAAATTCAACTTTATTTGAAACCAAAGTTTCAGCCGAAAAATTAACACTTCTATCATCATTAACAGTTAAATATACATTCTCATGTACAAAACCACTCATCATTGTATAACATATTAATATAAAAAATAAATATTTAATTTTTTTCATAAAACACCATTTTACTCTTTTCAATATTATAATTACTACCCACATTATATCATATTAATACATTAAACAATAAAAAAACTTTTATTTTTTACATAAAAGTTTTAATTTTATCTATTTCTTTTTCTTGAAATTTCACATATTCTTTAGCTAATTTAAGTATATTTTTTTGAGTACTCTCTTGATATACTTTAATTTTTGATGTAATAGACGTAATACCCATTGTCATTCCTTCAATTAACATACTACCAATTGCACTGTCACTATTATCTTTAATAGTTTCCATTTTAATGCCTAAATCACTACTAATCTTAGCAAATATATTAGTACTAGGTACATCTACTTTATTTTTCTTTAATAATTTTTCAGTTTTCTTTTTAAAATATTCATACTCTTTTAATTCATTTTCAAGTAAAGGCTTAATCTTATTTTCTTTATTTTTTAAAGTATTTAAAAGTTTAGTTGTACTACTAACACCCATTTCCGCATTCTTTGCTAAATGTAATAATAATTCATTGTTTTCATTCATATTTATTCACCAATAATATTATTTTCAAAATTAAAGAAATTATACATTGATAATAATAATTTTAAATGTTAATATAATTAAAAAGAGGTACGTTATGATTAAAAAAAAAGAACAAGGTTTACTTGTAATAGTATCAGGTCCATCTGGATGTGGTAAAAGTACTATAGATGAAGCTATATTAAACAAAAGAGATAATATAGTTATGTCTATATCAGATACTACTAGAAGTCCAAGAGGAAAAGAAGTAAATGGAATTGACTATAATTTTATTTCAAAAGAAGAATTTGAAGACAATATCAAAAATGATAAATACCTAGAATATGCAGAAGTATATCCTGGCAAATATTATGGAACACCAGAATCATATGTTGATAAAATGTTAAATAAAGGAATAGATGTAATATTAGAAATAGACATTGAAGGAGCAAGAAAAGTAAATGAAAAAAGAAAAGATGCAGTATTCATTTTTATAATGCCACCATCAATGAAAATACTAAAAGATAGATTAGTCGCAAGAAAAACAGAAACAAAAGAACAACTAGTTGAAAGATTTAAAACAGCATATAAAGAAATAAATGAAGTATCAAAATATAACTATGTAGTTGTTAATGATGACTTAGAAGATTCAATTAATAAAGTAAATGCTATCATAACATGTGAAAAATGTAGAGTTGATAGAATTGAAGATGTTGACTTAGGTAATCAAGAAGAATTAATTCATGAATTATTAATAGATTTCAATCAAAATTAGTTATTATTTATTAAAAATATGATAAACTTGTTATATGAAAAAAAGAATTTTAATAGCAAGTTTTTTATTTATTATTTTGATTATAATGATTATTTTAACAATAAAAAAGAATCATAGAACAGTTGAATCAAATGAATCAATATCAAATGACTGTACTATATCAATAGAAGATAACTCATTTAATTATGATGATGATATTTATCTAAAAGATATTGTTAATCAAGAATGTAATCTAATTTCAAATGATAAACTAAATACAAGAACATTGGGTAAAAATAATTATACAATCAAATATAAAAATACAAAAGGAAAAAACAGTACTTTAAAATATACTTATAATATAGTTGATAACGTTAATCCACTTGTATTAATAAGTTCTTCTTATACAGTTTATAATGGAAGTAATACTGACTTAGTAAATAAAGCAATATGTGCAGACAATTATGATAAAAAACCTAACTGTTACATAGAAGGAGCTTATGATATTAATAAAAATGGAACATACAAATTAAAGTATATTGCAATAGACTCTTCAAAGAACAAAACAATTAAAGATTTTACACTTTATGTAAAAGACAAGCCAAAGAATAATAACACAAATAACAACTTAAATAAACAAAAATTAAAAATGGAAGATGCTATCAAAACATATAAAAAAGATAATAATATGATAGGAATAGATATTTCAGCATGGCAAGATCAAATAGATTTTAAAAAAGTAAAAGAATCAGGAGTAGAATTTGTAATAATACGAATTGGTTTTGGTCATAAGAATAATGAATTAATATTAGATAAAAGATTTAAAGAATATATTAGTGGTGCTAAAGAAGCAAATCTAAAAATAGGCTTATATTTTTATTCATACGCTAAAAACACTAAAGAATCTATTGAACAAGCAAAATGGATTATAAATGAATTAAATGGAGAAAAACTTGATTTACCAATAGCATTTGACTGGGAAGATTGGTCAAAATTTAATAGTTATAATGTAAGTTTAACTGATATTAATGATATTGCTGAATCATTCATAAAAGAGATAAATGATAATGGATATACTGGTATGATTTACAGTAGTAAATATTACTTAGAAAATATATGGAACCTAAATAAATATCCTACATGGTTAGCACACTATACAAAACAAACTAATTATGATAAAGAATATTTATTATGGCAATTCAGCAATCAAGGAAAAGTTAATGGAATAAATACTGATGTTGATTTAGACATTTTATACACAAATTAAAAAGAATTAGCATCTAATTCTTTTTATTTATCTAAAGTATCCATAATATATGGAACTATCTGCATCTTTCTAGATAATACTCCATCAATACTTACTCCTTCATATATTTCATCTAACTTAAAACTAGACTTAATAATATCACTAGAAGAAGTATTATAAATACAATAAGATTTATTCTCAAATATATCACAAACAAATAATGTTAATACCTTAAAATTCTTTTCAGTAGCCTCTATATCTAAATATGATATTAAATTACTCATTTTCTTTTTAAGAAGATTAAAATCAGTTGTTAATATTTGACCTATTCCAATCAAATAATCATTCATTTTATAAGTTTTAAAATCTTTGTGTAAAAGTTGTTCATTACTTAATCCTTTAATACTCATACCATGTTTTAACATATCCATTCCATACTCTTTATAATTAATTTTAGCTATTTTAGATAAATTAATTAAGGCATCACTATCTCTCAAAGTAGTAGTTGGAGAAGTTAGTAATATAGTATCAGATATTATAGCTGAAGCCATTAAACCAGCTATATCACTAGGAATATTAATATCATTTTCTTTATATAAATCATAAATAATAGTATTAACACTTCCACAATAAGAATTTCTAAAATTTATAGGTTTTTTAGTATTAATATCACCTATATTATGATGGTCAACCACTTCAACTATTTCAGCTTCATCTAAACCATCAACACTTTGAGAAAAATTATTATGATCAACTAATATTACTTTCTTTCTATCAACTTCATTAACATCAGTTAAAGTTAATAATCCTTTACACTCATTCTTACTTGTTACAATTGGATAATTAGTATGTTTTAAATTTCTACTTTTATCTAAAAAATCAGACAAATAATCTATCTCACTAAAAGTAACAGCATTCTCTACTCTAATAAAATTCTTAATATAATTAGAAAGAGAAATAATCTTACTTACTTCATAAGCAGTCATAGGTGTAGAAATAATATTAACTTTATTCTTTTTAGCTTTATTTAATACATCATGAGATAATTCTAAATTACCTACTAAAATAATAAGTTTAACTTTACTATCAATCGCATATTCAAGAATAGTTTTTCTATCACCAACTATTAATATATTATTTTCACTAAGATTAGCTTTCTCTAAAAAAGTTTCTTTAGCAAAAGTCGCAGCTAAAACAATACCATTAATTTCCTTATCAAATTTTAATACTTTTTCTCCTCTTAAAACATTAATAATATTTCCATAAGAAGTATCTATTTTATGATAATCACCATTTATAATAGTTCTTGCTATTTCTTTTAATGAAACATATCCAAAATACTTATTCTTATTTTCTACCACAGGAATACCTGTTAATGAATATTTATTCATATAATCAAAAGCATCCTTAATAGATAAATTCTTATCAATAAAACAATCTCTATGATAATTAACATCTTTAATTTGCAATTTAACATCATTCAAATGATATGGTATTTTAAAACCAAAATAATCTAAAGCATATTTAGTTTCAGGATTAATATCTCCTAAAACAGCTGGTTTAGTATTATAACCTAATTGATTTTTTAAATATGATAATGCTATTGCAGCACAAACAGAATCTGTATCTGGATTTTTATGTCCAAAAACATAAGTTAACGAATTACTCATAATAATTTCCCCTTTTTATAAAACCTACTTAATCTATTTTTATTAGTTCATAATTTGTAGTACCCACACCTAAACTTTCAGCAGATAATGTAGTATGAATACCATTTCTTGATTCAATTCTTTCTATTAAATGATCTTTTCCTGGATCATCAGAAGAATATACTAAATCAAGACATGCTTTGTCAAGAGCAACTGGATCAATTGATGCTAAAATTCCAATATCTTTCATACAAGGATCTTCAGCAACAGCGCAACAATCACAATCAACTGACATATTTTTCATTATATTAACATATACAATCTTATCTTTAAAATGACTTACTACACTACTAGCAGCATCAGCAATTGATTCTAAGAATGAAACATGATCAGCAGTCCATAGATCTTCAGGTTTACCTACTCCATGAATATATGCTTTTCCATGACTAGAAGCAAGACCTATAGAAATATTTTTTAATGCTCCTCCATATCCACCCATTGGATGACCTTTGAAATGAGAAACAACTATCATAGAGCCATAATTAAACATATTAGCTCCTACAAAGTTTTTCTTTATTTTCTTTCCATTAGGTATTTCTAATTCTTTCTCTTCATCCTTATCAAGCAAATCTACATTATATAATTTAGACCAACCATTTTCTTCTAATAACTTTGTATGTTTTTTACTGGTATTTCTTTCACCACCATAAGCAGTATTACATTCAACAATAGTACCATCATAATGATTAACTAATTCCTTATAAAACTCTGGCTTAATAAAATTTTGATTTCCCTTTTCACCACTATGTACCTTAATAGCGACTTTACCAGTAGGTTTAAAATCAAGCTTTTCAACTATCTTTTCTAACTCTTCACCACTAATATTACTACTAAAATATACTATTGATTTTTTATTTTCCATAATATCTCCTTAATAAATATATTTTATCACAAAAATAAAGTATTTTAATATTAGTTTAAATTTGATATACTTATAAAGTGTCAATAAGGAGAAAATATGACATACGATAAAGAGTTTTTAGATTATGTAAATGAGATTTTAAATAACAAAGAATTTATAAAAAGAAAGAAATATATGCATCATGAAAATGAAAGTGTATATGATCATTCTTTAGAAGTAGCTTATAATTCATATTTATATGCTAAAAAACATAATTTAAACTGTAGAGATATTTCAATAGGTGCTTTATTACATGATTTTTATTATAATCCATGGCAAGAATCACATACCAAAAAAAGTTTTTTCAAAATGCATGGATTTATTCACGCAAGAGAAGCATTAAACAATTCAAGAAAAGTTTTCCCACATCTTATGAACAAAAAAATTGAAGATATAATCTTAAAACATATGTTTCCATTAAATATAAAATTACCTAAATATAAAGAAACATGGGTAGTAACTTTAATAGATAAAAAATGTTCACTAAAGGTACTAAAACATCCAAAATCATTACCAAAATATTTAGGTTTTAAAAGAAAGAAGGTAAAAAATGCATAATTTTCAAATATACTTTTTATTATTTTTAACATATTCATGTTTAGGATGGATTATGGAAGTAATTGTTACTTATCCAGATACAAAGAAATTCGTTAATAGAGGCTTTTTAATAGGCCCATATTGTCCTATATATGGTTACTGTTCTGTTGCTATGATTTTATTATTAAATAATGTTAAATCTAATATATTATTATTTCTACTATGTATAATCGTATGTAGTATTGGAGAATACGCAACTAGTTATATTATGGAAAAAATGTTTCATGCTAGATGGTGGGATTATTCAAAACATAAATTTAATTTAAACGGAAGAATATGTCTAAGTAATTGCTTAGCATTCGGAGTATTAGGATTCTTATTAATAAAATTTATGAATCCATTCTTCTTTAAAATATATTCAGCATTAAGTATCAAAACAATAAATATTTTATTCTACACATTAATAACTATATTCATAATAGACTCTATAATATCATTTAATACAATATTTAAAATTAAAAATCTTTCTATCAAATATAAGAATTTAGATAATACAAGTGAAATAAAAGATAAAATTAAAAAGATGTTTTATAAAAATTACTTCTCTAAAAGAATATTTAAAGCATCTCCAGAATTTCATAAAGAAATTAGAAGAAGATTTGAAGACTTTATTCAAAAAATTGAAAACAAGTAGCTACGAAATAGTTACTTTTTTATTGTAAGTTTGTAAAAATGTGTATATATTTATCAATTTAGACAATTTATGTTGTATAATTAATTAAGAGGTGTAATATGTTTGATAATAAAAAAATATTCATACTAGGTATGGCAAGAAGTGGATATCAAGCTGCTAGAGTACTTGCTCATCATGGTTGTGAAATTGTATTAAATGACAAAAATGAAAATCAAGATAAAGATCATATTAAAGAATTAGAAGATCTTGGAGTAAAAGTAATATTGGGTAGTCATCCAGATGACATATTCGATGAATCATTCGATTATTTAATTAAAAATCCAGGAATAAAATTTGATCATAAATATTTAAAATATGCTGAAGAACACAATATTAAAGTTATAAATGAAATTGAAATGGCTTATCACTTATTACCAAAAGGTGTTAAATTAGTAGCAATAACTGGTACTAACGGTAAAACAACTACAACATCTATTATATATGATATAGTTTCTCATGCATTCCCAGGAAGAACACATTTAGCTGGTAATATAGGATTTCCATTATGTGAAGTAATAGAAAATATTAAAGAAAATGATTACTTAATTATGGAAATTGGCGTACCACAATTACATGATTTCTACGATTTTAATCCAGATATTGCAGTATTAACAAATATTTTCGAAGCACACTTAGATATGTTTAAAACACGAGAATATTATAATGAAACAAAATTAAGAATGTTTCAAAATCACACTAAAAAGAACATAGCAATAATCAACTATAGTAATGAAGATGCATACAGAATAACAAAAGATATAAAAAGTACAAAAAAATATTTTTCTAGTAAAGAAATTATTGATGGCTGCTATTTAAAAGATGATGATATTTATTATTATGATGAGAAAATTATTAATGTTCATGATTTAAAATTACAAGGAGCACACAATTATGAAAATGTTATGTGTGCAATTATGGTATCAAAAGAATTAAATATTGATAATGACACAATAGTAAAAACACTAAAAGAATTTACAAGTGTAGAACACAGAATAGAATATGTAAGAACTCTAAATGGAAAAGAATTTTATAACGATTCTAAAGCAACTAATATAACATCAACTCAAATAGCATTATCAGCTTTCAATAAACCAACTGTTTTACTTTTAGGTGGATTAGAAAGACACCAAAACTTCTTAGATTTAAAAGATTATCTAAAAAATACAAAGCTAGTTATATGTTTTGGAGAAAATAAAAACAGAATAAAAGAAGAAATGGATTCACTAAATATTGAAACATTTGTAGTAGAAAATTTAAAAGAAGCAGTTGCTTTAGCAAATGAACATAGTTCTAAAGGAGATGTTATATTATTAAGTCCAGGTAGTGCATCTTGGGATCAATATAAATGTTTTGAAGATAGAGGAACAGAATTCAAAGAATTAGTTAAAAATTTATAGGAGTATTTAATGAAAATAATATGTGAACATTGTGGGTCAAGCATAAACATAGATAAAGATTCAAAATGTCCAAACTGTAAAGCCCCATATAAAAATAATAAAGATTATATAAAACTAAAAGAAATATTTGAAAAAGAAAAAGATTTAGATTTAAAGAATAAAGAAGCAAATATAGAACTTAAAAATGTTGTAAAAGACACACTAATTCATACAAGCAAATTTGCAATTATTGTTAAAGTTATATCAGCAATAATAATTTTTCTTTCAATAGGATTAATAATTTATACGACTATCAATATGCATAAACTTAATCCATCAAACATTAATAAGAAAGATAATGAAAATCCTATCACAGTTAAATTTAACGAAGAAGCAACTTCTTCAAAATATACAATAAAATGTGATGATGTAAAAGAAAGAAATGAATTAATGTTTAAAGATCCAAAAGAAGGATATACATTCTATACATTTCATATTCTTTTAGAAAATCTAGATAAAGAAGAAATATTTATTTTTGATAGTGAAATCAGTTGTATTGTAGATGGAGTTGTTCAAAATAATGTTACATGGTTTGATGACATAGATAGTCACATCAACAAAGTAATTGAACCAAACACTAAAGTACAAGGTAACTTTACATTTGAAGTACCAAAAGACACTAAAACATTTGATTTAAAATATAAAAACACAACTATTCACATAGAAATATAAAAGTACACAAAAAGAGAAAAGTAATTTTTACTTTTCTCTTTCTAATATGTTTAAGGATGGTAAATTATGTACTAAAACTTGTATATCAGTAACAAAATAATTACTATTACCATCTACTGTTAAATTGTAAGTATTAATTGGCTCATCATATTTTTTATATTCTATATTTGTTATTTCAATTTTCTCATTATTTGAAGATAACATTAAATCACCTACTTTTACATCATAAGCTCTTATCCATCCCTTATCAACAATATATATTTGATGTTTAGGTGACATTTCAACTGTTTTACCACCTATTGTCATTTTATATGTATCAATAGTAGAACTTTTAATTAAATGCGTTACAGTCTTTAATTCTAACTCATTATTTTCTAAATTATATGAATATACTTTTTCTCCTACTTTTATATCCTCAATGTTCTTAAAGCCACTTTCTGTTTTAACTTTAGTACCAGCAACAAAACAATATATATATGTTGTAGATATTTCACCAATTTTAATGCCACTATCTGTATACACTTCAACCCTATATTCAACATCATCAGAAGAATCAGTATCCTTATCATCATATTCTAAAGAAAAATCTTCTGATTTATTCGTTTGCACAACTTCATATATTTTTTTAAATTCTGTATCTGTTTCTTTACTATTTGATCTTTTTATTTTTCTATATATGACATATTTTACTTTATTAAAATCAGGATTTGAACTTGAATCATTAATAAATGCATTAATTCCAATATAAGATGATACAATACCTGAAGAAGCAACAACTGTATAACTTTTACTTAATTTTGGAATAACATTCAATTTAGTTAAAACATTATCACAAGTTACATCACTAGTATCCATTTCTTCTAATGAGTCTATAGTAATATCATTAAGATTAACTTTTTCTCCTACTTGTTTTGAAACAAAACCTTGACCATTCCACACAACAATTTTTTTAGTTACTCCAGAACTATCTTTTTCAATATAATAATACACATCACTTGTTGTAACATCAATAGGACTAATATCATCAGATGCACTTTTACAATAGATATTTTGTGAACTAGATCCACTCATACTATTACTAATAAATTTATTAGCACTTTCCTTATATAATGTCTTAACCTCCGTCAAAAATAAATCTTTTTTAGCTTTTGTAAACATACCAACTATATTAGGTAATGCAATTATAACCAAAATTGATAGTATTGCAATTACAGCTAATAATTCAACTAATGTAAAACCTTTCTTTTTCATTATTCACCTCTCTATTATTATATAATTATTTTTATAATTAAATCAATCATTAAATAAATAATTATAATAATCATTCTCTAACATCAATCTAGAAATTCTATATTTCATATATATATCTTTTTTTAATTTATTTATTTCAGTTTCATCTATTTCACCATATATAATATCCTTCATATTTGAATACTTATAATCTTTAGTTACTATATTTCTATTTCCAAAAACAACCATTCCATCTCCATTAGACAATATATCTTTACCCATAAATAATCTAGAATCATACTCTACTCCAAATAAATTTAATAAAGTTGGTAAAATATCAATATTAGAACAATAATTATCACTATTTTTATATTTATTTATATTTTGATTATATATAACTAAACTAGATCTATATTTTTCAAATTCATTGTCTCTTTTTATATCAGATATTTCATTCATTTCTTCAAGTGTAAGACCATAAGGAACATGATCTGGAATTAAAACAATAACAGTATCATCTAATTTATTAAACTTATTTAATTCTTCAAATAATAACCCAATCATTTTATCAAGTTCTATTTGAGTAGATAAATAATATTTAACATTATCACTATAATCATACTTTTCTAATAATTTCAAATTTTTAACAGACAAATTATTGTCCTTATTATATGGAGCATGACCAGACATAGTTAAATAATAAGTTAAAAATCTATCTTTATCAATATATTCACTTATACTAGACTTAACCATATCATAATCACTTCTAGTATCTTCCATTGATAAGCCATTACCTATTCCCTTATAAACATCAAATCCCATATTAGAGTAATACTTATCTCTACTATAATAATCATATTTATAATTATGGTAACTAAAAGTATTATAATTTATTTTTTTAAAAACATTACCTAAAGAATAAGGATAATAGTTACTATTGCAATTTTCTAAACTATGAACCATATCGGATGGAAACAATGAAATATCACTTAAATATTGTCCATCAGCAGTACTAACTGGATACAAAGGATTATAGAAATTGTCAAAAGTAAAACCTTCACTAAATAATTTATACAAATTAGGAGTAATTTCTTTATTAATTGCTACAGAATTAAATGATTCTGCTAATATAAATATTAGATTTTTATCTTTTAATATTCCTGTATATATATTTTTTTTAGTAGGTTCAACATTCTTAATATATTCATTTATTTCATTAATGTCAGAATTATCACTATATTTATATCTAAGTTCAGTAATATTATACTCACTTATAGAATAATTATTTTTATTTACTACTATATTACCATTCTTATCTTTAAAACCAAATATATATCTTCCTACATCTAATCTAACTGATGTTAAAAGTCCAAAAGAACTTAAATTTTTATCAGCAAAGTTAATATTAAAATACAAATTTTTTTTAGAATATATGTCATTAGAATCAAATATCAAAATAGACATTATTGGTATAAAATATAATAATAATATAATTAAAACTTTCTTGTAACTAAATTTACTCTTATAGTCACATTTATATATTAAATAGTCCACGAACATAAAAGGAATTATAAGTAGTATTAAATATATAAAATTATTCTTAATTAACTCTAAAATATTATCTGAAAAATATATTACATTAAATGATTTAAGGAAAACATCTGTTTTTATAAAAGATAAATAATTTACATAATACAAATAATTTGACAAAAAAATCAAAAGTACAAAAGCATTTATAAAATATAGTGTATATTTCTTATTAGTAATTAAATATATAATGTAAAATACATATGAATATAATAAACTAAATAAAAATATTTCAATTGTGATATTTTTATATGTAAATAATGAAAATAATATTTCTTCCAAAAAAATATACACAAACATAAGAATTAATATATAATATTTTTTTATTTTCTTCATATAAAAATTATAACATTAATTAATTTAAAAAGGAAGAAATTACTCTTCTCTATAGTTTAATTATTGATTAAATATTTCTAGGTATTCATGTGCTTTCTCTAAGTCTTTAGAAATATTTAATTCCTTACATCCATTTTCATAATAATATTTTGCTAAATTATAATATGCATATTTATTTCTTTCACTAAGTGGACATTCAATAGCTTTTGAATAATACATGAATGCAAGACTAAAGTTACCATTCTTTCTATAGTATTCACCTACTTTATTTAATGCCCAACTATCTCCCATATCAGCAGCTATTTTATAATATTTTATTGCTTCATTAATATCATCTTTCTCATATATTTTTCCAAGATTATTAAAAGCAAATACATATCCCATATCACTAGCTAATTCAAAATAATGACGAGCCTTTTTTATATCTATCTCTTTTGATGGAGTAATTCCTCTCAAATAACATAGCCCTAGTGTATTATATCCAGCAGCACTACCTAAAGAAATAGATTTATTTAAATATTTCCACATAATATCAAAATCATATTCAACTCTTTTATTTAGTATCATATTAGCAATCATCCAACAAGCTTTAGGATGATCTTTTTTAGCCGCAGACATATAATAATCAAAAGAAGCATTATAATTAACCTCACCACTAACTAATCCATCATACTCTAAAGAGCCAAGCTCAGCACAAGCATACATATTATTTTGTTTAGCTAAATATATCAATGAACTAATATAACTTTGACCATAATATAATTTAACTTTTAAATAATCATCAAGTTCCTTCTTATTAATTTTAATGTTAATATCTTGTGTATAAATAGGTTGTTTATTTTCAATAATCGTATATCTCAACATACAAATAAATTTATTATAATTATCTTTATCATTTAAACTGTTAATAAATTGTTTACTAATATTTTCATCATCAGAAGCAATAGTTAATAACTCATTAATAACTTTATCAATATTCTTATTAGAATTAATTAAGTCAACTGAATTTTCATCAAATACATAAACTTTATTATCAAGAATACTCATTATAGATAAAACTATTTTAATTAAATCTATTCCATTTTCTTCATATATATCATTAAATATCTTTTTATATTCAAGTCCTATAGCTCTAATACCAATGCAATAATTATTAACAGTAGTAGTATTTATATCATTAATACCAAATATACTAGAAAATATCTCTATTTGTGAAGCATTAGAATTAGATGATACTTCTTTAACTATCTTTATAAAATTTCCTAATGATAAATAATGATTATCATTCATTTTAATATAATTTTTTCTCATAATTAAATTATATCTTATTTTAAAGCAGAAAAAAAGAGGCATAAGCCTCTTAACTACCTACACTAGTATATTTCTTCATTCCAAATCTAAATATTAAAAATGCAGGTATCAAATAAAGTAAAACTATTAAAGGACTAAAACAATAAAATAAATTATCACTTCTTCCTAAAAAGAATAATAAAGGATAATAATTAACAAAAGCATATGGAATAATAAATGTAAAAAATAACATTATTCCCCTTCTAAATATTCCCATAGGATATTGAGCCATATGTTTACCACCATCAGTAAATAAATTTCTAACCTCTAATGCTTGAACAGTAAAAAAGCAATAAGAAGCCATAGTTAGAAATACAGAGAAAAATATAGCTATTGAACTAATAATCATTAATATTAAGCAAATAACTTTTAAAACACTAAATTCTATATCTAAATGAGATATAGCTATAAAAAATATAATCACAGCTTGTAATAATCTAGATAATTTAACCAACTCAACTTGAGAACATAATACTTGTAAAATAATACTTCTAGGTCTTAATAACAATCTATCAAAACTACCATCAACTATTAAATCATCAAATCTATCTACTCCTCTTGCAAATACTTCATTAAAAGAATATCCAAATTGAATAATAGAAAATGTTAATAATACTTCATAAACACTAAAACCTTTAATATTATCAAATTTATTAAATAACGCTAATATTATAAAATAGTATGAGAAAAATATTAAAAATTGTGAAATAAATGAAATTATAAATGATGCTTTGTATTCTAAAATAGATTTAAAATGCATTTTTAGTGATTCTATATATAACTTCATATTAACCACCTTGTACACATGCATTTTTTAATGCTTTTTTAGATAATAAATATCCAAATATAACTAATACTATAAACCATACTACTCCTAATAATAAATCAGGTATAGCAGCATTAACTGTTATATCACCAGAATATATTCTAAATGGTAAATCACAAACATATCTAAATGGTAATATATTAGCTACCAATTGTAATGCTTTTGGAAAGAATGATATTGGTACAGTTCCTCCAGAAAATATTTCTCCAAAAACCATTAAAAATGTCATAATACCTTTCTCATCTAAAGTAAAGAAAACAACTAAATGATATATTATTGCAATAGATGTAACTATCAAACTAGATAAAATTAATCCAAAAATGAATAATATAAATGCACTTAAACTAATAGGTAACGTTAAATGATATGGACTTGGTAATATAAATGCTATTAAAACACATAAACCAAATCTTAAAGTAACATTAGCTATTCTATTCGCATACATAGTAGAATACCATTTAAAATAAAAGTTTATAGGTCTACATAATTCATATGCAATATTGCCATTCTTTATCATAGATATTAAATCTTTATCTTTTATCCAAATATAAGTTAACGAATAAAAAGCTTGGTTTAACCATATATAATTTATTAATGCTTGTATATTCATAGGTGCATTACTAGTATCATTAGATTCATAAAAAGCAAGATATACCATTATAAATACTAAGCCAAAAAATACTTGAGTAGAAACTCCAGCAATAGCCGCAGCCCTATATTGTAAAGCAGAAGCTATTTTTATTTTAAATAAAGACAAATAGGTTTTCAAATCTCAAAATCCTTATATAATTTAACAATAATATTATCTATATTATCATTTTGAATTTCTACATCATCTATACTAATTTTAGAAGATAAATAACTTAAAAAGTCAGATATACTTAACTTATCAACATCAACAACAAATGTATAAAAACCATCTTCTTTTTTATAAGAAATTATTCCTTTTTTATGAATAGTTTTTATTCTATTTTTAGTTTTAACTATTATTTTTTTATTGCTTCCGTATTTATTTTTTAAATTATTAAGTGATCCGTCATAAAGAATTTCACCTTTTCCAATTAATATAATTCTTTTTGCAAGAGCTTCAATATCACTCATATCATGAGTTGTTAAAATTACTGTAGTTTTCTTTTCCTTATTTAATTTCTTAATAAAATCTCTTACTATTTCTTTTGATACAGCATCTAAACCTATAGTAGGCTCATCTAGAAATAATATGGATGGATTATGAATTAACGAAGCAGCAATTTCACAGCGCATCCTTTGACCTAAACTAAGTTGCCTAACTGGTATTTGCATAATATTTTCAATATTTAATAGTTTGACCAATTCATTTTTAGTTTTTTGGTACTCTTCATTATCTAATTTATAGATATCTCTTAACAAGTCAAATGTATCTTCAGCAGGTATATCCCACCATAATTGACTTCTTTGTCCAAATACTACTCCAATATTAGAAACATATTTTTCTCTATCTTTATATGGAACTAAACCATCTACTTTGACTTCTCCACTATCTGGTAATAATATTCCACTTAAGATTTTTATTGTAGTACTTTTCCCAGCACCATTAGGTCCAATGTAACCAACAATTTCACCTTTCTCTATTTGAAATGATATATCTTTGATGGCTTCTACATAGATATAATTTCTTTTAAAGAAAGATTTTAAAGTTGCTTTCATACCACTTCTTCTTTTAGCAACTTTAAAAGTTTTACTTATGTGTTTAACATTGATGAATGACATTTCTTTTCTTCACTCCTTTCTTACGCAAAAAAAACACACTATTTTTATCAAGTGTATAATGAGTAAGTATTTTAAACAACATAAAAACAACGCGAACTTTTTGCAAATGTCTATTAAAGAATATCATAATATTTTTTAATAATCAAGTGCTTTTAATATTTTTTGTAAACAAATTAAATATTCATTTACAATATATTAAAAAATATAGTATAATCAAATCATAATAGAGGGTGATAAATATGTCAAAACTTATTAGAAGTGAAATCGGAGCAAATAGTAATTTAGTTACAGCAGTACAAGATGACAAAGAAGATTCATTTAGTTTAAGTCAAGCAATTAATAATTTTATACAAGAATCTAAGAAAGAAACAGGAAGTGGGAAAGTATTAGATGCAGAAATTTGGAATAATGTAAGAGATAGATTTTCTCAATGTTTAGTAGCTAACAACAATAGAAGAATAGGTTCAGCAACTCTTACAGACACAATTAATTCCGCAAACCAAGAATTAAATTCATATGTTGCAGAAGCACCAATACCAGAAGATCCAGATACTGTTAAAATTGATTTTTACAAAGAATTAGCATATCTTCATTACACAAGCTATGTTTATTATAAAACACATAAAACATTGATTATTGGTTATGATACTGACCAATATGGAAATACAGTACCAATAAAAGACTATGACCAAGCAAAAATATCATACCACTTTAATAAATGGAGACTATATAAAAGACAACAAGAATGGCTTGAAAAATTAGTTCCAACAGATAATTCAGTAACTTATAAAGTTAGTTTAGTTGACCTTTCAGGAATGACAGTAAAAGCTTCTTAAGCATTAAACTTAAGAAGCCTTTTTATTTTAATATATAATTAAATTGTAAATGTCCTTATTTATTTTCGGATTCTTCTTTTTTATCTTCAGAATTAGATTGTTTAGCATACAACTTATCTAATTCTTTCTTTTCAGCATCAATTTTTTCATATAATTCATCTAATTGTTTTTTAGAACTATTTACACTATTTTCTAATTCTTCAAGTTCTTTACGAGCTACAGAAAGATCTTCTAATTTTAAACTTTCATATGCTTGTACACTTTTTGGGTCAGTAACACCTTCTTCTATTGATGCAAATGCTCTTTTTAATCTTTGTTGCATATCAGACACCAATTCTATACCTTCTTCTGCAACCTTTCTTTGACTCATTACTGTACTTATATTATTATCTAATCTTTTAATAGAATCTTTTTTTTGATCAATTTCACTTAATTTTTCATTATCTAATTTCTTTGTTTCTTCCATAAGCTCACCTACTATATCAATAGTATAACATTATATTAAAAGAAAATACATATCAAGATATTATATTTTACATATAAACATGTGGAATACTGTGGAATCTTAAAAGTATATTTTTAAGATTTATAAATATATAATTACTATAGGAGGAAACAAAATGAAAAAATTCATAAAAAATTACAAATCATCTTTAATATTAATTATTTCTATTATCATTGGTACTATAGTAGGATTAATTTTTAAAGATAAAGCAACTATTCTAAGTCCATTAGGAGATATATTTCTAAATCTATTATTAATTATTATAGTACCTTTAATATTTCTCACATTATCAACATCAATTGGAAAAATGAAACAACCAAAAAGAATAGGAAAAATACTAAGTACAGTATTATTAATATTTGTAATAACATCATTAATTAGTGTTTTAGTCGGAGTACTCGTCACAAAGTCAATTAAACTAATAGATGTTGATTATCAAAATAACATTAAAGAAAGTCTTGATACAAGCATTGAAGAATCAAGCGAAGAAGTTAATTTCTTACAAAGAACCGTAGATACTATCACAGTAAATGATTTTAGTAAGTTATTAACAAGAGACAATATGATAGCTTTAATAGTAGTTTCTATTTTAACTGGAATAAGTATTAATTTAAGTAAAAGTAAAGGTGAAAAATTTTTAGAAGTATTAGTTAGTGCTAATGAAGTACTACAATCATTTATAAAATTAATTATGTATTATGCCCCAATAGGTTTAGGATGTTATTTTGCATCATTAGTTGGTACATTTGGAGGTGAAATAGCACTTGGATATGGTAAAACTTTCATAATTTATACTATTGTTGCAATATTATATTACTTTATTGTTTATTCACTTTATGCCTATAGTGCAGGTGGTAAGAAAGGATTTATTAGTTACTGGAGAAACATTATTCCTGCAACAATCACATCATTAGCAACATGTTCTAGTGCAGCAAGTATACCTGTAAATATAAGTTGTGCTAAAAATATTGGTGTTTCAGATGATGTAGCAGACACCACTATTCCACTTGGAACAAGTTTTCATAAAGATGGATCAATCATAGGAAGTGTATTCAAAATAATGTTCTTAATTTATTTATTTAATGCTAACATCAGCACAGGAAAAATTTTAGGTGTTGCATTACTTGCAACATTACTAGTAACAGCTGTTCCAATTGGTGGTGGAACAATATCAGAAATGTTAATAATCACATCTCTTGGCTTTCCAATTAGTGCACTACCTATGCTAACAATAATTGCTACTATTATAGATCCACCAGCAACTATGCTAAACGTTGTAGGAGATACAGCAAGTAGCATGTTAGTTTCAAGAATAATAGACGGAAAACATTGGATAAAAAAATCTTCAATCTAATAATTGAAGATTTTTAATTGATTATTTTTTCTTTGGAAACATTAATTCTTTAGAATATCCAAGTCCTATTAAGATAGATGCAAATGATAACAATCCTCCAATAATAGGAACTAAATAAACTAATTTAAATACTACAATTCCAATAACTATAGATAAATAAATATTTTCTTCCTTTTTAAATACTTTTGTCCAAATATTATTACCAACAACACTCATAACAGTTAATGATGATATACAACATAATATTATATATAAAGCTAATATTATAAATCCAAGTCCAAGACCAACACCAGTTACCATACAGAATATAGTAACCATTGGAGTTAAACATAAAATTCCAAATCCAACTAAAGCTTTATTTAATAAATCATTAGCTTCAATTTTTTTATCTAAAGACTTATAAATTTTTGGGAATAATAGATTAATCGCAAAAGCAATTATAATTAAAGATATCATTGAAAATATTGATGATTTAATTTTACTAGTTATACTAACACTTTCTTCATCTGCATCTACATGATATGTTTTAGTTTCATTAATAGTTGCTTTATCAATTCCGCTAACAGTTGCATTATCATTATATTCTAGTGTTCCATTAATTACTACATTATCTAAAACTGTAATATCACTAACTGATAGTTTTAAATTTCCATTAATAGTTACACCACTTAAAACAAGACTTCCTGCACCAACATATACATTTCTATTAAAAGTACCAGACATATTTACATTACTACCAGCAATATAGCTATCTCTTCCAACAACAGTTTCAGAACCAATGTTAACACTACTTCCCGCAGCAAATAATTCTTTTAAAATATTTCCTTTAATATTAACATTACTACCAGCATAAACTCCATATTCATTTTGTCCACTTACACTTACACTACTTCCAGCAACAAAATTAATACCATCTACATTATCAGTTGAACTAACATTAAAGTCTGCACTAAATTTAGTTCCATTATAAGTTTCTTTAGCAACCTCATCATTAGGAACATCTTCAGATATAACATCATCTGTTCCATTAGGCATACTAGTTAATAAATCATCAGTCGCACTAACAAATGCAAAAGGCATAATCAAAGCAAGTAAAAAAATAATAAATTTCTTTTTCATATCAACTCTCCTTGTAATAATTATACAGCCTTTTTAACAACATTAAAATACTTTATTATAAACTTAACAGTACTCTATAGTAATCACTTTTAAATTCATCTTTTTCTATGCCTAACTTATCATAAAAAATATCAACATACTCTTTACCATAGTTTCTCTCAATTGACATTTCACATACAACTAAATCAAAATAAATATCACCAATTCCAGCATTCCCTACATCTAAAAGTCCACTAAAATGTCCATTAAAACTATATATATTAGGTAAACTCATATCTCCATGAATAAATCCAATGATTTGTTTAGGTTTATTACCACATAAATATTTAAATATATTTTCTTTAGTATGAAATCTATCAAGTATTTCTTTTTTAATACTATTTTCGTCTATATTTTTTAGATTCTTTTCTATTTCTTTCAACATACTATCAATAGTAGAATCAAGAACACAATCACTATAATCAACATTATATAAAGCATTAAATGCTTCAACTATAATATCTATTCCCTCTAATTGATGAGTATCATAATAATCATCACATAACATTTTACCCATTAATGATTTAGTAAGTAAATATGATTTATTGTTATATTTTTCATAAAAAACTACTTCAGGAACTAATAACTTTCCTTGTAAATAGTTTAATCTAATACTTTCTTGTGATAAATGATCAGCAATCTTTAGATAAAAAGTTTTACTCTTCTTTCTTATTTTATATACTTTAGTACCAGAACAACCTATAGTTATCTCATCAATTAAACTATCTTTGATAAACTCATTTAATCTATTACTTCCTTTAATGTTAATATTTTGTTTATCAGGTTTAATTTGAGTGTTAATAACTTGTTTATTTTTTATTGAATCATAATTTCCTTCATAAGATATTAATTTTTTATTTTCTATTCTAACAATATTTGTAGCAATTTTGTTAATAAAATATCTATCATGTGAAATAAACAGTATTGTTCCTTCAAATTTAAGTAACGTATCTTCTAATATTTCTTTAGTATCTATATCAATATGATTTGTAGGTTCATCTAATATTAAAAAGTTAGCATTTTTAAGAACTAATTCTAATAATTTAATTCTTACTTTTTCTCCACCACTTATATTTTTAATTTTTTTATCGATTGATTCACTATCAAAATAAAATTGATGCAATTTACTTCTAAGTTGACTCTCATCTCCTACAAAGAAACTTTTACAATGTTCATACACTGTCAACTCATCATTGTCAAATCTAATCTCTTGCGGAATATATCCTATTTTAATATTTGTACCTAATTTAATATTATCATGTGTATTATTTAATATATTTTTAATTAAAGTAGTTTTACCAGTACCATTTTTACCCATCAAACATACTCTTTGTTTATAATAAACATCCATATTAGATTTAACTAAAAGTTCTTTATCTCCAACAGATAAATCTAAATTTTTAATTGATAGCACTATATTAGAAGTTCTTGATTCAACATTCAAATTTAATTTAAGTTCAGATTTAGTTTTAGGTTTCTCAATCTTTTCCATTTTTTCAAGTCTAGTTTCAATCGCATGAGCCCTTCTAAAAAACATTGGATTATCACTCTTAGCTCCCCATTCTTTATAACGAGCTATAGCTTCTTTTAATGCTTTAATTTCTTTTTGTTGATTTTTATAATTTTGAAATTCTATTAATAATCTCTTTTCACTTTCTTCTAAATAATAACTATAATTACCATAATATATATCTTCATGACCATTTTCAATACATATAATTTTATTTACTACTCTATCCAAAAAATATCTATCATGACTAACTATTAATACACATCCCTTATAAGTTTTTAAATAATCTTCAAACCATTCTAAAGTATCTATATCTAAATGATTAGTAGGTTCATCTAAAAGTAATATATCAGGATTAGAAAGTACTAAAGAAGCTAAATTAATTATTGTTTTTTCCCCACCACTTAAATTATTATATGGAGTATTTAACATATGTTCACTTAACTTGAAACCACTCTTAATCTTTTCAATTTTCTCTTTTAATCCATATCCACCAAGTATTCTATATTCTTCTTGCATTTTATCAAGTGTCTTTATTGACTTAATATCTGTTTCCATAGAAGAAACATAATCATTAATTCTTTTTTCCAAATCAAATAAATATTTAACTCCTCTTAAATACACTTCTTCTCCACTTACATCACTATTCTCTTTTGGAGGTATTTGAGTCAAATATCCAACTGTAGCTCCCTTTCTAATAGAAACTTCTCCACTATCTGGCATTTCAAGTCCCATAAGAATTCTAAGTGTAGTTGTTTTACCACACCCATTACTTCCTATCAAAGCTACCCTTTCATCAGTTTTAATACTAAATGATAAATCTTTTAAAACATCATTAAAACCATAATTTTTATTTATTTTATTTACATTAATCTCTATCATAATTTTCTCCTTTAAATTTTATTGCATGCTAAAAAAAATCACACTTGTTATTTCTTTAAAGGATTTAACAAAGTGTGATACCATAAGTATACATAATAACATGATTAATACTATACATATAATATCACCCTTTCAAAACATATTATAACTTAAAAGTATAAAAAAGAAAAGTAGTTTCCCATAAAAAAAGAATTGTAAAGTTTACAATTCTTAAAAAGCTTAATTATTCACTAACTATCATGATAAATTTAGTTGATCCATCTGAATTTTTATCTTTCATTGAGAAACTATTATAATTTTTAGCTAATTGAGTCATTTTTTCTAATTTACTAGTAGTAGTTTTTAATTTACCATTAGCAACACTACTTATTTTACTAATACCTTTTATATTTAATGTGTTTAACCCTTCACTTAATGTATTAGCACCATTAACTAATTTCAATGTTGATTTATTAAATTCTTTAGCATAAGCATTTAATTCACTAACAGAGCTACTTAATGTATTTAATCCAGCACCTAATTCTTTAGCACCTTGTGTTAATTTATCAACACTTTCTTTAGTAGAACTTAATCCAGTAACTATTTTATTTCCATTTACTGCTAATACTTCTGTATTTTTGTTTAATGCTTTAACATTAGTATCAAGTTCACTAACTTCTTTTCCTAATTCATCTAATTTAGCATTTTGTAATTCTAAAGTTAATTTTTTGATCTCTTCATCTAATAAATTAGCAGTTTCACTATCAATAGTTGTTGCTTTAATTTTTTCAAGTGTAACAATATGTTCAGTTAATTTTTGAACAGTTCCATTAATAGTGGTATTTAATTTATCACTATTTTCTACCATAGCATTAGTATAACCAGATAAAGTAGTAACAGCATTATTTAATGTTTCAAAAGCTCCAGCATATTGAACCATACCATTAACACTTTCATCCATTTGATTAATACCCATATATAATTCATTATATTTTTGATTTAAATATTTTACTTTTGTATCTAAAGTATTAATTGAATTAGCATAAGTATTAAATTTAGTACCATAATCATTAATTCCTTCACTTAATTTTTTACTTCCATCAACTAACAACTTAGTACTATCAGATAATTTATTAATACTTGAATATATTTTATTTAATTCACTAAAATCAATATCATCATCAAATAAATTACTAGTAGCAATATTATAAATATTATTAAATTCATATGATTTAGTTGTATATTTAATAGTAATAGTATCAGTATTCTTTAATGAACTTAAATTTAAGCTTTCATACATACCTGGCACAGCTACTCCAAGAATTGTATAATTTAATCCATTATCCATAACTTTACCGTTACTTACAGTAAGATTACTATTGTTTTTCTTATCAAGGGTACTTATCATACCAACCATAAATGGTGTATATAAAGTTTGTTTACTTCCATTAACACTAACTCTATTTTTTAAAGTATTAGAATATTTAATAACAATTTTAACATCTCCACTTTCACCAATCATATCTTTATAATTAGTTTCTTCATTATTTAAATAATATTTAATTGAAACATTAATTGGTAAATTTTCACTAGATTCACCTCTATAATAAAGATCTTCACCTTTACTATCCCAAGTTAAGTTATTTTTTTCAATTTTATATGTTTCTTTTCCATTAACATTAACTATTTTGCTTAAGTTAGTTCTATCATAATAACTTCCAGTTTTTAATCCAGATATATGATTACTAACAATTGTTTTATTAACACTTCCATCAGTATTTAGTTTAGAATAAACAGTTTCATCTTTAGTAGCAGCCATTAAATTACAAGGTAATAATAAAGTTACTGCTAATAAAACTCCAGCTAATTTTTTATTTTTCATTTTTACCTTCTCCTTCTTAAAACAAGCAGTTGTTTTACAAATTAATTTATCAAATATAAGTAATAATGATGGTAATATAAATATTACAACTAACATACTTATAATTGCTCCTCTAGAAATTAATGTACATATTGAGCCAATTAACTCTAAATCTGTATAAAGACCTACTCCAATAGTAGCAGCAAAGAAACACATACCACTAACAAATATTGAAGATATACTTGCTTTTAATGATTTATCAATTGCTTCAAATTTATCTCTACCTTCACTTCTTAATTCTAAATATTTAGTAGTCATTAAAATAGCATAATCAATAGTAGCTCCCAATTGAATAGTACCAATTACTATAGATGCAATAAATGGTAATGTAACACCTGTATAATATGAAACAGATACATTAACAAATATAGCAAATTCTATAGCAGATATTAATAATACTGGTAAAGATAATGACTTTAAGACAAATAACATAATTACAAATATAACACCAATAGATACATAATTTACATTATTAAAGTCTTCATCACTTATTTTAATTAAATCATTTGTTAGAGGTCCTTCACCAGCTATAATAGCATTTTTATCATATTCTTTAACAACATCATTTACTTTAACAATTTGTTTATTTAAGCTATCACTAGCAACTTCATATTCAGAATTAACTAATAATAATTGATATTTATCATTTTTAACCATACTAGTTAAATCACTATCTAATATTTCTAATGGAAAACCATATTTTGTTAAATCATTAGTACTAAGAACTAAGCTAATTCCTTCAATAGATTTAATATCATCAATCAAACTAGACATATCAGAATCAGATAAATTAGCATCAACAATTACCACTTCAGGTGATACTATATCAAATTTTTCTTTTAATTCTTTATTAGCAACAATACTATCTAAATTACTTGGTAAACTTCTATCTAAATTATAATAAACTTCAGATTTACTATTTCCAATATAAGCAGGTACTAATAATAGTAAGAATAAGGCAAATATTGCTTTATAATGTTTAACAGTAAATTTTCTTACTCCATTAAATTGTGGTAACAATTCTTTATGTTTTGTTTTTTCAAGTTGTTTATCAAATATTAATAACATAGCTGGAAATACTGTAAGTACACAAACAACTCCAAATAAGACTCCTTTAGCCATTACAAGACCAATATCTTTACCTAAAGTTAAATTCATACTACATAATGCTAAAAATCCAGCAATTGTAGTTAAAGAACTACCAATAACAGAAACCATTGTATCACTAATAGCTCTTACCATAGCAGATTCAATATTCTTTTCTTTTGTTTTATAATATTGATATTTATGATACAAGAATATAGAGAAATCAGTAGTAACACCTAATTGTAAAACAGCACTTATTGCTTTAGTAATATATGATATTTCACCAAAGAACACATTAGTTCCCATATTATACATAATAGCAATTCCAATATTTAATAGTAATAATACAGGTACTAAATAAGAATCTAAAGATAACATCAATACAATTAAACATAAAGCTACAGCAATTACTACATAAATAACAACTTCTTTATTTGATAAGTTCATAGTATCAAGTACAATAGCACTCATACCACCAACTTTAGCTTTACCATTCATTAAAGTTCTTATGTCTTCAATTGCATCAAGCGTTTTACTATTTGAAGTAGATTCATTAAATGTTACCATTACTAACGTACTATCTCCATTTTTAACTTTTCCTATTACATTATCAGGTAATATTTCAAATGGAATAGTTGTTCCAATAACATCATCGATACATAGAACTTTATTTACTCCATCAATATTTCTAATACTATCTTCAATATCAATAATTTCTTTTTGACTAGAATTATCAACACTAATAATAGTAAAAGCTCCCATATCAAAATCATTTTTTAATATGTCTTGACCTTTCATAGTTTCAATCGTATCAGGTAGGTATACTAATATATCATAATTTATTTTAGTATTAGCATAACCTATCAAAGATAAAACTAAAAAAATCAAAGATAAAATTATTATAGTTAATTTATTTTTACAAATAAACTCCCCGACTTTATTCATAATATCCCTCCTATGACCAAAAGTCATTTTGATTATATCTCAAAAATGACTAATAGTCAATATATAATCGAATTTTTATTGACTTTATTTGAGATATATATTAAGATTTTATTAGAAAGAAGTGAAACTATGAATAAAATAAGTGAAACTATTTCAAAAATAGAAGAGAATAAAAAGATTAAAAAAGAAAAGTTATTAGACGCAGCATTTAGCTTATTTACAGATAAAGGAATCTACGATACATCAATAACTAATATAGTTGATAAGGCAGGAGTTGCTAAAGGAACATTTTATTTATATTTTAAGGATAAATGGGATATTAATGAAAAATTAATATTAGAAAAAACACAAGAATTATTTAATGACGCAATTAATAAAACAAAGAAAAAAAATCTAGATAATTTTCCAGATAAATTAATAAGTGTAATAGACTATATTATAGATAACTTATCAAAAAATAAAGATATAAGCAAATTAATAAATAAGAATTTATCTATAGCTTTATATAACAAAAATATTATTAAGCTAATAGATGAAAAATATTCAAATTTAAAAGAAATATTTATTGAAGAATTAAAAAAATATGATACTGACTTAGAAAATCCAGATGTAAAACTATATATGATAGTTGAATTAGTTGGTGGATGTTGCTATACTTCAATTTTATATAATGAACCTCTTCCAATAAATGAATTAAAACCTTATTTATATAAAGAAATAAGAAATATGTTAAATTAAAAAAGAAGAATTAAATTTCTTCTTTTAGTTTGTTTAAATCACAATTAATAACTTCTACTCCACACCCTTTAATTTCTTCATATAATAAATTAACAGGTATTGGATTCATTAAATATACTTTTTTATTGTTCATACTAGCTTCATATATTTCTAAAAATGTAGATGCCCCAATATAATTAGAAAGAACTTTGCCATTTTTAACTTTATCAAAATTCAAAACTAATAAAATATCTGTTTTACATGTTTTATCTCTACTATTAGCAAACATCTTCTTGAAGAATTTTACATACTCTTCTTCATTAAAATCATCTCTCCACTCGTTTTTTTCATTATATCCATTTGGATATATAATATCAAAACCAAGTTTAATTAATTCTTTTGATATTTCATCAATCTTATCATAAAAGCATGTAGAACAAGCTATCATTACTTTTTTCATTCCAAAACTCCATATAAATATTCATATTCATCATTTGATAAGTTTTCTATCATTTTATCTAATGTTTCAGCAGGTATATTATAATCTTGAATTATCTTTTTACTTTCTTTTTTTGTTAGTTTAACACCATGTACTTTAGAAAATTCAATTAATGATTCCATTAAATCATTCTTAAGTTTTCTATCTCTATGAAAGAATAATTCTCTAAATATAAACATTTTAAAATTATTATTTAACTCATCTCTTTTTATGGGAACTAATTTTATTATAGATGACATAACTCTAGGTTTAGGATTAAATGCTTCTGGTGGTATATCCATCATTTTAGTAACCTTAAAAAATGAATTAGTTAAAAGTGCTAATTTAGTAGACTTCTTTTCATTAACCGCATCAGCAAACTTTTTACCAACTATCAAAATTGCACTATCAAAATTACAACGTAATAATTTTTCAATAAATGGTTCAGTTATATAATAAGGTAAAGCAGAAACTATTTTATTACAATCAGGAATATATTCAGTTAATGCATTACCATATATAACATCTACATTTCTATGTTTATCTTTTAACACATTAATATAATGTTCTAAAGACTCATCAATCTCAATACAAGTCAAATGCTTACTTCTCCTAGCTAAAATATCACTTATTTCACATTTGCCTGGTCCAATCTCAACTACATCTTCAGTAATCTTAATATCAGCTGCATCAACAAATGCATTTATAACCCCTTTATCAACTAAAAAATGTTGATCTAAATAATCTATATCATTTATAAATTCTTCTTCCATAACTACTCCTATTTAAAATATAAAAATGGCTCCCTATTAGGTAAATCTATTTCAAAATGTAACTTTTCATTACTCACTGGATGATAAAACTCTATTGATTTAGCAAATAAAGCAATTTGTTCACCTACTTTAGAATTTTTATTATACTTTTGATCTCCATATAATGGATAACCATAGTTAGATAATTGAACTCTTATCTGATGACTTCTTCCAGTTTCTAAATTAATTTCAACTAAAGATAAATTATTTTTATAATTTAGTCTTTTATAATATAAAATACATTCTTTACCACTCTTATCTACTTTTACTATATTTTTCTTTCTATCTTTTAGTAAATAATCCACTAATTTACCAGAATCATTTATTTTTCCAACACATACTGCATTATATACTTTTTTAAATTTTTTAGTTCTTATTTGTTCAGATAATCTACTAGCACATTTACTTGTTTTAGCAAAAACCATAATCCCACCTACAGGTCTATCTAACCTATGTACGAGTCCTAAATAAACATTACCAGGTTTATTATATTTAACTTTAATATAATTTTTAAGTATTGATAAAAAATCTTCATCTTTACTCTCATCTTCTTGTACTGGAACATTTATTGGCTTTTCTACTACTAATAAATGATTATCTTCATATATTACATTTATCTTATTCATTTACAACACTTGATGACCTTATTGGTTCAGTAGTAACTTCTAATCCATGATCAATTAATGATTCAATTGTCACCTTTTCTCCATCTAATGCTTCTCTTAATGTAATAATAGTTCCATCAGCATATTCTAAATATATACTATTACTTTTAAAGCAATTTAAGAAATAAGCAGTTGTAGTAGTTTCATATATCAATTCAAGTGCTTTTTCACAATCTTCTGATTTGTCAACTAAACTATACTCACTCACAATAGGTATATACATTCCTGTCTGTACACTATCATCTAAATTACCAAAAGCAATAATGGAAAGACTTATCAAAATAACTCCAAGTACTAAAACAAATATTCTTTTAGCTATTTTCTTCATTACATTCCCACCTTCCATATACTCCACAAGGAAGTATCATATTAGATTTAGTAATCTTTAAACCTATTTCATCAGTAGAAACAACACCATCTTTAAGTTTACCTTCAATACTTGTATTAATAATATTTTGAAGAATCACTGGAGTAATACCTTTAGTATAAGAACTTATAAGTAAAAATAAAGGTTTATCACTCAATATATCAATACAAGAATCAATTAGTTTATTTAAACTATCTTCAAATCTCCATAATTCTTTAGAAGGACCTCTTCCATAAGTAGGTGGGTCCATAATAATCGCATCATACTTATTTCCTCTTCTCTTTTCTCTTTCAACAAACTTTAAACAATCATCACATATATATCTAATTTTATTATTCTCTAAATGTGACAATTTAGCATTTTCTTTTGCCCAATCATTCATTCCTTGACTTGCATCAACATGAACTACCTCTACTGCTCCAGCATAAGAAGCAGCCATCGTAGCTCCTCCAGTATATGCAAACAAATTAAGAACTTTTATAGGTCTATTAGCATTTCTTATTTTATTTATTATAAAATCCCAATTAGCTGCTTGTTCTGGAAAAAGTCCAGTATGTTTAAATCCAGTTGGACTAACTTTAAAAGTTAAATCTTTATATTTTACAGTCCAAAACTCAGGAAAATTATGTTTCTTTTCCCAATATCCTCCACCTTTATCACTTCTATGATAAATAGCATGATAACTTTCCCATATATTATTTTGTTTATGAGTCCATAAAGCCCAAGGCTCAGGTCTTCTTAAAATAACATCTTTCCATCTTTCAAGCTTTTCAGCATTACCAGCATCAATACATTCATAATCTACCCAAGAATTGCTAACTAACATATGCCCTCCTAATTACATACATATTATATCATATAGAAATAATATTTACATAAAAAAGTACACCTTAATCTTTTTTTATTTACAACAAAAAATTAAATGTATATAATAATATTATGGATGATAATAAAGAGGAAAATAATATGAATGAGAACAATGAACAAAAACCAGAAGAAGTATATACAATTCAAGATGCATCATTAGAAGAAAGATTAGCTGCTAATAATACACCAGTTCAAACAACAGAAGTAGATAATACTGCAACTAATGTTGTAGAAGAAAATGGTAGATTAAAATTAGTTGTGCAAGATGATTACTACTATGATAAAGCACCTTGTGATGGTGATTTATTTGCAATATATTTTATTGCTGACACATTTAATTTATTAGAAGATAAAAGTGATTTATTAGGCGCATTATTATTAACTTGGTTAAAAAATGAGAAAGTTAAAATGACTCAAAAGAAAACACTTTTTGGTAAATTAATTAATGTTTTACATTTTAGTGATTATACTGGATTTGAAAGTATTTTAGAATCAGAAGCATATGAATTATTAAGTAGTGCATCTAAAAATTATGAATTATCTAAAAAAGACTTTGATAAATGGACAAATAAAAATAAACAAGAAATAAATATATTTTTCTCTAGAGTATTAGCTCATGAAAAAGAAAGATATATTGGAGAAGGATTAATTTCTTGTAAAGACCCAAATGTTCAAGCAACAGGTACTACTAAAAATGAAGAACTAATTTTTGGAAATCAATTAATTGAAAGTGCTAAACAAATATTAGGTTTCTCAAGATATATGAAAAATTATGTTCAAATATGCAATTCTAATCCAGATACTAAATGGATAGACGCAGAAACATGGAGAAGTTATTTATTAGTTGCTGAAGTTTTAGGCGTTACTGAAGCAGTTAGAAAAACATTTAATGAAATATATAAGAACTTTGACTTCTTCTATTATAAAAGTAACAAATAACAAACAAACCCCTAGATCACTTCTAAGGGTTTTATCATAATTATTGATTAACAGTCAGAAAGAATATCAGCCTAGATATTCTTTTAATTTATCATCTTTTAAATAATAAACATAAAAATCATTTGGTTCTTCAGTATCACATTTCATTTTCATAGATTTATACACGGCATTTTCAAACTCACTATTAGCTACTCCAACAATTCCTTTTATAGAATAACCCATTCTATTTTTACGTACTACATATTCTTTTATAAATTTACTTACAAGTGCTACTGTCTTTTTATTTTGATAAGTTAATCTTATAGATATAGAATTAATATTTAAATAGTTACTTTTCTTTTTAATAAATTTTTTCATTTCATCTCTATGAACATCAGTATATTCTTTTTGATTAATCATTTTATTAAATTTATTTTCATTTATTTTTATAAAATGTATATATCCTATAATATCATCTTCATCATGAATATATATAATATCTGTTTTTTTATTTTTTACAACAGCATTAAATTTTTCTTTAGACCAATTATATTCTTCATCAAAATTACTAGAATCTAACTTACTGAATTCATCAACTAATTTAGTATTTATTGACATTCCTCTAGAAAATACAAGTGATTCACTTTTAAAATATGCATATTTATATCTCATAAGTATAATTATATTTGAAATAATCAATAATGTTTCAGCCACTAATGTAGAATAACTTGCATAGTTAATATCATAAACAAGCCATAAACTATATGTTACAATTCCAAGTATAATAACTTTCCTATTCTTTTTAGTCAAAGCATAAGCATCACTTAAAGAAGCAAGCACTGAAAATAAAGATAAAAATCCATCATAACTAAATATTGCAATTAAAGTATACAAAACCAAAGAAATATAAAATACTTTCATAGGATCTTTTACTTTAACATATAAGTAATCTCTAATCATTTCAAATAATACAACACATATTCCTGTATATGCACCTAAAAATCCATAGTTAAGAGCAAAAAATACACAAGACAATATTTGTAAATATAATAATTTATTATTACCATTTTTATAATAACTAATAAACAATAATATCCACGCCAAAGCTCCAAAAACTTGAGCTAAATAAAACTCCATACTATTTCACCATATCAATTATAACACAAACCATAAATTATTTTTTCACTAATAAACAATAACTTACACCTTTAGACGCTAAAATTTTATTATTAGGATTCAAAGAATTATATAAATTAAAATATTCTTGATTAATTTCTTTATATCCGATATTTTCATATATCAACAAACCACATTCTTCACATATTCTTTCTATATCATCACATGAATACTTAGATTTCATTTCAGAGGTAGCTCCTTCTGCTAATTTTTGGTTTAATATTTCAGTTTTGCTCTCATTATTATTAGGATAATCAAATAATATAGTACTTCCTTCACTCATAACAGAAGAAATAGTTTTAATGATATTTTTAAATACTTCTTTTTCTAAATAATAACTAAGTCCTAACATAGAAAAATATGATTTAGTATTTGAATCAAAACCACTATCAATTATTTTAATAATCCAATCTTCATTAAAATCACATTCAATATATTTTATATTTTTATTATTAATGTTAGCCCTACTTACTCTATTCAATTTATCTTTGACAACATCATCTTTATCAAGTTCAAATACAGATAGAATATTATTAACTTTATATCCAGACATATCATATCCAGAACCAAGAATAACATATTGTTTTAGTCCAAATTTAATTTCATTATTTAAATGTTTTTCATTAAATATAGACCTAGCAAGTACACTTGGAGCAAGTCTATTATTAACTATCCACTCTAATGGATTATCACCATCATAATTCGGATTAAAAAATTTAATACCATTTCTCATATTATTAGAAATTAAATTATATTCTTCATCACTAATAATCTTTCTAGAATAATTATCCTTATAAATTTTTAAGTTATTTTTTTCATTATGATATGCTTTAACAAAAGCACAAACCATCGCAGTCATATTATTCATTTTCTTCACCTCTAATACTTAATACACTATATTTTCAAAAATTACTAGACTTGAAAAAAATGCTATTTTATGGTAATATATTAGTGAAATTAAGAAGAATATTCTTGGTTTTTTATTGCAATAAAATACCTATTATGTTAACATATCTTTCAAATAGGAGTTATTATGACAAAAGAAGAAAGAGTATTAAAATATTATGGATTTTGTAATTCACTAAAACATGTCATCAGAACAGGATGGAAAGACTGGCACGTTCAAGAAGAAAGATTAGAAAGTGTTGCAGAACATATATATGGAGTTCAAATGCTTGCAATAGCTATGCAAAATATATATGAATATGATGTAGATTTATTAAAAGTAATTCTTATGATTGCAGCACATGAAACAGAAGAAATAATCATTGGTGATTTAACACAATTTCAAATATCTAAAAAAGATAAAGTTGTCATAGGACATAACGCAGTAAAGAAAATTTTAAGTCCATTACTAGATCCAAGTCAAATAGAAGAACTAATATTAGAATTTGATGAAAGAAAAACTAAAGAAGCATTATTTGCACACTATTGTGATAAATTAGAATGTGATTTACAAAGTAGATTATATGAAGGAAGCGTAGACTTAAACAATCAAGAAGGAAACCATACAAAAGATGATAAAAGAGTTAAAGCATTACTTGAAACAGGTATGTCTTGGTCAGAAATGTGGTTAAAATTCGGACAAAGTAATTATAATTATGATGAGAATTTCACTGCAGTATCTAATGAAGCAATAAATTCTAATTATAGAGAAAATATTAGTCAAGAATTAGAAAATGAAAAGTCAGAAATAAAAGAATATTTAAAACAATTGCAAATATAAATAATATTATAGTATAATTAAATAGAGCCTAGAGAAAGTTCTCTGGGTTTTTATTTTTGGAGGTAATATTATGACAAAGTATGTCTTTGTAACAGGAGGTGTAGTATCAGGACTTGGAAAAGGAATTACAGCATCTTCAGTTGCACTACTATTAAAATCAAGGGGTTATAAGGTTTTTATGCAAAAATTTGATCCATACATCAATGTTGATCCAGGAACTATGAATCCAATACAACATGGAGAAGTTTTTGTAACATATGATGGGTGTGAAACTGATTTAGATTTAGGACACTACGAAAGATTTATTGATGAAGAACTAAATTTCACATCAAACATTACAAGTGGAAAAATCTATAAATCAGTTATAGATAAAGAAAGACATGGAGATTACTTAGGAGCCACTGTTCAAATGGTACCACATATCACAAATGAAATTAAAAATAAAGTTTATGAAGCAGGTATATCTAGTGGAGCAGACATAGTAATAACTGAAATAGGTGGCACAGTTGGAGACATCGAATCACAAAGCTTTATAGAAGCTTTAAGACAAATACAGTACGAAAAAGGAAGTGAAGACACATTCTTCATCCACTGCACACTAATTCCTTTTATATATGGCTCAAATGAGCTTAAAACAAAGCCTACACAAAATAGTGTAAGAGACTTAAGAAATATGGGAATTAGACCAGATGCGCTAGTATGTAGAGCTCCATTTAATACAAGCGAGTCAATAAAAAATAAACTATCACTATTTTGTTCAGTACCAGTAGAAAACGTAATAGACTCAATAGATGTAAAAAATATATATGAAATTCCAATAAACTATTACAATCAAAAAATAGATGAAATAATTCTAAAACAATTTAAACTACCAATCAAAAAAGCAAACTTAACTAAATGGAAAAATCTAATCACTACAGTAGAAAATCTAAAAGATGAAATAGAAATATCTTTAGTAGGTAAATATGTAGAATTACATGATGCTTATATTTCAGTAACAGAATCTCTAAAACATGCAGGATACAAATATAACACAAAAATAAATATTAATTGGGTAGATTCTGAATCACTAGAAGATTCAAAAGTAAATCTAAAAGAAGTATTCAAGAATTCAAAAGGCATTTTAGTTCCTGGAGGTTTTGGCTCAAGAGGAATAGAAGGAAAAATAAAAGCAATTAAATATGCAAGAGAAAACAATATTCCATTTTTAGGTATTTGTTTAGGAATGCAATTAGCTGTTATAGAATTTGCAAGAAATGTTTGTGATATAAAAGAAGCATCAAGTACAGAATTTGATCCTACATGTAAAGAACCAATCATAGATTTAATGGTTGATCAAAAATCAATAGTTAATATGGGAGGTACATTAAGATTAGGTAACTATGAATGTAAAATCAAAAAAGATACTTTAGCTTATAATGATTATAAAGAAGAAATAATATTTGAAAGACATCGTCATAGATATGAATTTAATAATAAATATAAATCTATATTAGAAGAAAATGGAATGGTTTTTTCAGGAATTAATGAAAAAGCTAACTTAGTAGAAATAATTGAATTACCAAAACATAAACATTTTATAGCAAGTCAATTTCATCCAGAATTTAAATCTAGACCTACTAGACCACATCCATTATTTGATTCTTTTATAAAAGCAAGCATACAAAAATAGTTCATATGAACTATTTTTTATATTTATTTATTATAAATTGTACTAAATCATAACAAGAATTTTTATTAATTATTTTATTTTGATTAATAATTAATTTATCACTAACGTCACTATTTTTAATTAATAAATTTATGTTTTTTATAATATCTTCTTTATCATTGCAAACAATACTCATATTATTTTTTTCAAAGAATTCAGTATTATATGTTTCTATTCCTGGTATTGGATAAATATGTAATAAAGGTTTCCTAAATGATGCTATTTCAGTACTAGAAAGACCTCCTGGTTTAGATAAAACTATATCACTTGAATATATTAAATCATTTATATTTCTTGTGAATCCTAAAACCTCTAATTTAGAATTATTATTTTCTTTTAGTTTATTATATAATTCCTTATTACTTCCACAAACAACTAATACTTTAATATTTTTAATTGTTAATATGTCGTTAATAACATCTGTAATATTTCCAAATCCCATACTACCAAGCATAATCAATATAAGTTTTTCATCTTTACAATATTTATTTTTTATATTTTTAGCAGACTTTAAATATTTAGAAGAAACAGGTATTCCAGTTGTTAATAACTTGTTTATAGAAATTCCTTTATCAATAAATCTTATTTCTAATCCTTTTTGCATAACAAAATAATCTGGTTTAACTTCTTCAATAAAAGGACATGGTTCATAATCAGTCGCAACCATTAAGAAATTTATTTTATCTAGTGCCTTATCTTCATTTATCGCAGTTAATGTTAACGCAGGAAATAAATGAGTTGTAACAACTAAATCATAATGATTTTCTTTAATAAATTCATATAACTTATTCTTATGAGTTTTATTCATTAAATATACTGGACTAGTAATACCAGTTTTAGAATATAATTCAGCCATCTTATAAGCCTCTTTAAAAAGTAAACCATCATTGTTTAATGACATCAAATATATTTTAGAAGATAAATCTTTACCTTTTTTATTTACTATGTCATAAAAATCATAAAAATCACTTTCAACATAATTATCTTTTAACTCTTCTAAAACATACTTAGCACAAGAATTATGACCACCACCAGTAGAACAAGACAATATTAATACTTTCATTTTTCCTCCTTTTATTAACAATAGTATATCATAACAAGTAACATTAAAAATTATAAATAGTATTATTTGACATATTATTTAATAAGGTGATTTTATGACTATAATAGATGATAATACAGTAGTTGTATTTACAAGTGATGAATTAAAAAATGCATTAGAAAATAACAATAATTATACATATATTTATTTTGAAGTAGAAAAAAATCAACATTCGATATTACAGCTTATAATGAAATAGCTTTGAATTAAAATTTAACTTATAGACAATAAACAATTATATTCATATTTATATGATATAGTCAAAGCTCCATCAGCAAAAATAAATTTATCAACTTCTTTAGTTATAACAAGACCACTAATCATAATTACAACAGATGAAAAAGATGTAATAGATGTAAGAATCAAATTATAATTTCTAACTACATTAGCAGTATTACTCAATTCAATTTTCCTAATTTTCATTCTACACATATTTCATATATAAACGTTAAAAATGTTTTTTACATTCTTTTAAAGGAATATTTATTATTTGAATTATATAACAAATACCAGACTCATCTCTAACATATGATTGATATCCAAAATCACATGTAGTTAAATAACCATAATTATTTCCAAATAAAGAAACTACGTTATCATTATCTTCACTATCAATAAATAATCTAAATGTAAATACATCAATATCACTATCCAATGAATAACCACTCATCATTTTTTTATATATACTATAAATATTTTTTATACTACTTTTAATATCAAAACTAATTTCATTATCACTTAACAATTGAGTAATACTATTTTTTAAATTATTAGAGTTTTCAAAAACATTAGTTCCAACTCTTAATATTATTTTCTTATACTCTTCTGGATCTAAATAAAATAAACATAAATCTTCTAAGCTATTACTTATATTATTTAAATTTAACTTTCTAGCTATCGGTATCATATAATCAATAGTCTCACTAGCTAAACTTTTTTTATTATTTTTTATATCCTGAAGTGAATATAATCTTCTAGCTAACACTACAAAAAAAGCTCTATTTTTTTCTTCCATATCATACATTTCTTTAACAATATATGGATCACTATAATCAATATCAACCATATAAAAAATACTAGAAATTATATTTTTAACTTTAGTACCAAATGTATTTTCTATTTCTTCACTACTTACACCATAATTAATTGTTTCATATAAAATAGAACTAATAATAGTGTCAATATCAACATTATAATCTAATAAAATACTAACAATTTCCAAAAGATAATTCATTAAAGATTGATTTTCATTATAGACTGCACCCATTAATCTTTTACTAGCAAACTCATATGCATTATCAAATAAGATTAAACTTTTTTTATCTTTTATTCTACTCCTTATATAGTCTACATTCATGTTATCAATCCTATCTCTAATAAGAGTATAACACATCTAAAATAAAAAGAAAAAGATTTTTAAATATTTCATTCTTTAATTGTGTTATGATATGTTTTGTGATAAAAAATGATATAATGCTTATAGTGTATTATTTTGCTAATTAATGAAGTGATAAATTGCGTGAAAAAATCACAAAGTTATTCTTAATATTTTGTATTTCTTTCTTGATTATTAATGGTATTGGATATTTATTTAATATCACAGAATTTATTACTGTAGTAAATAATCCAACAGGTGGAGGTGGAATGTCAGTTAGTAATATTCCAACAATTTTAAGCTTATTAATAACTTGCTCAATTATGTTAGTAATTAAAATCAAAAATAATAAAAGAGTTTAAAGAAAAAATTATAAAAGATAGTTAGATTAATCTAGCCATCTTTTTTATTTAAACTATAAAACTAATGACTTTCGAATTTATAATAATTTATTATTTTGACCATCATTTTTTAATGGTGTTTTTTGAGTCATAAAAAAATCAAACCAGACGGTTCGATTACAATTAACAATTTGGAGCAAGTGGTTAAGTTATTTCAAACTTCTTCTACATTTATATTTTTTTGAATATTATTGATTTCTTCGTTAGTTTTATTTGAATCAACCTTCCATTTAACTATATTAAATATAGATATTGTTAAAATTATAATAAGAGTAATAATTACTAAAATAAATACTAAATTCTTCAATTTAAGTGTTCTTTTCTTTTTTTTTATATTATTTATTCCTTTACAAGTAGATTAAAATTTTTAAGTGCATCAACTAGTTTAGGGTGTCTGATAACAAAATGAATAGTTGGATTAGCATTTTTATGAATAATAACATAATTATTACCACAAATTGTAATAGTTATATTTTTAAATGTTGTAAATTTGTTTTCTATTACTTTATAATTTTTATTATTTTTAGCATATTCTTTAGTACTTTTTAAATGTTCTTTATATTCTTCATAAGAATAAGTGATATTTTTACTATAAAACATATTACTTAGTAATAAATAATTTTCATTTTCTTTATAATCTTTTTTATTTGAAATACATATAAAGTCAGTTAAATTATTACTCTTTAATATGTATTCAAAGTAATCTTTTTCATTGTTTTTATATTTGATTATTTCTTTAATTTCCTTATCATTTATATTATTATTTTTTAATATTTTAATAAGTAAATCATCATTTATAGTAAATAAAGGTAATGAAGAAATATATCTTGTTCTATCACATACTATATTTTTATCTTTCTTTAAAAATAAATGGAATTCTTTTATGTTGCCTTCCCTATAAATTTCCATAAGTGGTTTAGCTTTTTTAAGAAGTAAATCACTTTTTTCTTTGTAGTATTCAATTTCATTTTTATTAGTAGTTAAATAATACATACCCTTATTATGAAAACCATTTATACATTCACCAGATAAAGCTGCTGCTGCTGACACATAGTTTAAATGATTATATACATTGTTTTTAAGATTACTTAAATAATAAGGAGATATTTGACCCGTCATATAAATAGGAATCCAACTTTCTAGACCAAGCATCATTTCATTAAAAGGCCTATCTAAGTTATGGATAATATTTAGATGATGTCCTTTTTTTAAACACATAGCAATAGCAAACATCCATTTTTTACCAAAATCTATATCTTTAGCCATATCTTCCATGGGCATATCACTACACATAAATATATCTTCTTTAGATTTAGATAAAACAGTCCCCTTAAAAAAGTTTAGTTCGCCTTGCTTCATTTCTTCAATACCATAATAATGCTTAGTTTTAGCTTTATAAAAAGGGATACTAGGAACTTTTAATTCATCAAATTTTATTACTTTTATATAATCATCTAGGTTAAATGAATCAAGATGATGTAAAAAATCAGATACCTGACTTTTAACAGGAACTATTTCACTAGTTAACCAATTAAATAAAGTACTATAGATTTTTTCATTTGATAAATCACTTTTTTTACATCCAATAATCATCATTAAATTATTTATATCATCTGGATTTTTATACCTATTTAAAATATAAGAACAAATTTTATTTGAAAATTCTATTGGATTAGATGGTTTAGCTTTACCATATCTAATTCTTGAAATATGCGAGGCATCAAATACAATATACTTTGACATTTCATGAGTATTTATGTTTAGTGATGTTATTAAAGTATTTAAATTATTACTAAATGTAGTATAGTCAAAGTCATCACTAGTTAATACACTATTAAAATCACTTACTATTTTATCAAAAGTATATTTATTTTTACCACTATCTTTAGCAATATTAAAAAGAGCATTAGTTAATTTGTTTAATTGTTCACTATTTTTTAATGGAGTTCTTTCACCACTTCTATATCTACTTATAACAGATTCAGATAGCCCAGATTCATTAGATAATTTTTTTGAAGAACAATCTAGTTGTTTCAAATATTTATTTAAAACTTCTTTAAAATTCAAAAGTATCACTTCCTTAAACACTATTATACTATACTTTTAAAATAATAAAAATAACTTTCCACTAAAAGCAATGATTTTTTAGACAAGTCTATTGTCCCACTAAAACTTTTAATTTATAATATAAATAGGAAGGAGGAGTGCGATTCTATGAAGATTGGAAAATTAAATATTTCCAAAAAAATTCTTATTGTAATTGGTGTCGTTGCACTTGTTGTTATTGGAGGAACTATTTTACTTACTAAGGGTGGTAGTAAAGGTAAAGGAATACTATACAATCCAGATAAAAATATTAAAATAGTTAAATCAGAGGCAAGTCAAATAGAATTTGAAGATTTTAGTAATG
>USNG01000001.1 GCA_900556025.1 uncultured Mycoplasmatota bacterium | reverse complement strand
AAACTCTAAATAAACATTTAATGCCTTACTGGAATTATCAAAAAAATAAAATAAATCCTAAAACTATATCAGTAGGTTATAATAAAAAAATATGGTGGAAATGCCCGAAATGCGATCATGAATGGTATGGAGTTCCACCTCGAGCAACAAGAATTGATACAATTTGTCCAAATTGTAGTTCTGAATTGGGTATATCATTTTCAGAAAAAGCGGTTTATTATTATTTAAAAAAAATAGATGACACTATTATCGAAAATTATCGTTCTAAAATTCTTCTAGGAAAGGAATTAGATATTTACATTCCTAAAAAAAATATAGGAATTGAATATGATGGTGGCTATTATCATAGGGATATTAAACGAGATTTAGAAAAAGATAAAATCTGTAATGATAATAATATTGTTTTATACAGAATTAGGGAAAAAAATTGTAAGATTTTAAATTCATCAAGTATATGCCTATGCCGTAATAATGATAAAAATGGTTCTCTTAACACTGTAATAAAAGAATTAATTTACAATATATACAACATCAAAATTGATGTTGATGTTGATAAAGATAGAAATAATATTAATGATTTAATAAATTTTATTGAAAAAGAAAAATCGTTGTTGAAGATGTTTCCAGATTTAAGTAATGAATGGAATTATAAAAAAAATGGAAAGTTGAAACCAGAATATGTTATGGCTACTTCTGGTAGAAAAGTATGGTGGTTATGTTCAAAAGGACATGAATGGGAAGCTACGATTGCAAGTAGAAGTGCAGGAAATAATGGCTGTCCATACTGTTCTAATCATATAATAAAAGCAGGATATAATGATTTAAAAACTTTAAATCCTTTTTTGGCAAAAGAGTGGAATTATAGTAAAAATAAAATTAATCCAAATGAAGTCGGAATTGGTACAGCAAAAAAAGTATGGTGGATTTGTTCTAAATGTAAATATGAATGGCAAGCAGCAATTAATTCAAGAGTGAATGGTAATGGTTGTCCAAAATGTGGAAAACAAAAACTGTCTTACTCTAGTACGCAAAAGTATATCAATAAACAAGGATCATTTGAAGAAAAATATCCAGAGTTATTAAAATTTTGGGATTATGAAAAAAATGATATATTACCATCACATTATTCATCAAATAGTCAAAAAAAAGTATGGTGGAAATGTAAAGAAAATCATTCTTATGAATATCCTATAACAAATGTGATAAATGGTAGCAAATGTCCTTATTGTTCTAATAAAAAATTATTAGTAGGATATAATGATTTTAAATCAACACAACCAAATCTTATTTTAGATTGGAATTATAAAAAAAATAAAATTAATCCGGAAGATACTATTTATAGTTGCTCCAAAAAGATTTGGTGGAAGTGTCATAAGTGTGGATATGAATGGCAAACAAAAATTAGTAATAGAACTATTGATAAAAAAATGTGCCCCAAATGTAGTGTTGAAAAACAAAAAGAAACATATAGAAATAATATTACAAAAAACAAACAATCTCTATTTGAAAGTCATCCAAATATAGCAAAAGAATGGAATTATGAAAAAAATGAACTAGATCCAAACAATGTTACTAAGGGCAGTTCAAAAAAAGTATGGTGGATTTGTTCAAAATGTGGATATGAATGGCAGACAAAAATTAATCATAGAACATCAGGCTCTGGCTGCCCTAATTGTTATAGATTAAAACATTCAAAAAAAGATGGTTAGAATTTACTCTAATCATCTTTTCATTTTTAACAATTTATTTTAAATCTAAATTGAATTTAATATCGTCAGTAACATCATCTAACCAATTGAGATAATGTGTTAAATCTCGTTCATTAATAAATCCATATCTATGAGTATCTCTTGCTACTGCATTAAGACCATTACCAATCATTTTAAAATCTTCACGATGTCTCTCTAAAATATTCATATCAGGCTTATTTACTTTGGTATTTACGATTAGTCTTCTTATTGCTTCTGACTCATTACCATCATATTTTTTTGCTAATTTTTTTAATTCTTGTTTCTCTTTTTCAGATAAATAAATTGTCATTTGTTTCATTCTTTTTCTCATATCAAATTTTCTTCCTTTCTTTTTAGAGGATTGGGGGGGTATCCCCCACATACGAATTTGTGCGTGTGGACAAATTCAGTGCTGGCTAGACAAGAATATTACTCCCAAATTAAGAAAAACATAAAAAGAGGATTAAATTATTTTTATAATTTTTTCCTCTTCTTTTTTATTATTTATATAAAATAAAACTTACGAACTTCAATTAGACCGTAAGTTGATTTCAAATGGAGCAAGTAACCGGAATCGAACCGGCATCTTAGCCTTGGCAAGGCCACATTCTAACCGTTGAACTATACCTGCGCTTGTATAAATATTTTAACACATTTTTTCATTTTTGCAATAGAAAAGTGAATTATTCAAAATCCACTTTAATATTTTTAATAAAATCATAATAAACATTATTCTTATCAGATACCATTTTATATTTAATTCTAGTAAGTAAATAAGGCATATTATATATTTTAAACCTTTCATAATTTAATTGTTTACACAACTTTTCAACAATAGAAATTACAAAATCTTTATAACTTTTTGGTTCAAATCCTTTATTATACTTCTTTATCATTCTTTTATAAGTTACTTTATCAAATAATCCTCTATAATATTCTTCACTATAATTTTTGAAATAATACTTCTTTCCATCAAGATTGTCTAAATATTTTAATGTATCATAATAACCTAAATTCATTCTATAATTAGCCATATCAGCATTAAATAATAAAATAGAACCCAAATCTTCTCTTGGTTTAATAATATGAACTTTAACACCTTTTTTCTTAGTATATTTTACCTTAGAATTATGCCAATCTTGAATTGCATATATTTCATCAAAACCTCTTTCAATAAATGTATCAACAGGACAATTATTAAATACACCACCATCTAAATAAAACTTACCATCAACTATTTTTTCAAATTTAAATATTGGTAAATAAGCACTAGCAATTATACATTCAATTAACTTACCTTCAGGAATATCCTCTTTAGTAATTATAGTTGGCTTTCTATCAGATATATTAAAAGTAGCAACAGCGAAATCAATTTTACTTCTTCTAAACCTATCCTCTTTAATGTATTTAGAAAGTAACTTATGAATATTGTCTATATCAACACCATTATTTTTAAATATCTTTTTAATAGATTCAATACCTTTTTTAGTTAGTTCTTTATTTTTAAAATCAAATGAACTTATGCTTTGTAAAAACTCACTATCAACACCAAAAATATCAGAACTATCCATCTTTTCCCATAATTTAAACAAATTATCAAAGTTTTTAACTACATAAAAAGCAGCATTTATCGCACCAATAGATGTTCCTCCAGCACCATCAAAAAAGATTTTTTTCTTATTTAATGCTTTTACAGCTCCAGCTTCATAAGCTCCTTTAGCTCCTCCACCTTCAAAAACAATCGCTCTTTTCATAATAACTTCTCCTTAAAATTCTTTTCAACAATATTAATTAACATTAGTACACATGGTATAGCAAGTAACATACCTCCAACTACATCAGAAAAATAATGTACACCTAAATATATTCTAGAAATTGAAATGATTAACGCTATAATTATAAAAAATATATAAAAAACAGTTTTCTTTATTTTTCCAGACTGAACAGTCAATAAATAACATAAGAAAGAATAAAAAACTATAGACGTAAAAGTATGACCACTAGGAAAACTGAAACTTGATGGAATTTTTATCAGCGCTTCAAGAGGTCTCGGTCTACTAATAGCAGTCTTAAAAATTAAAGCAATCATTCCAGATAAACCATATCCACCAGCAAGTAAATATGAGTACCATTTATTTTTATTTATTAAAAATATACACACAATAATTGCAATTGGTAAATAAAAATCTCCATAATTAGTCATAGTTTTAAAAAATAATGTTAAATTATCGTCAATTATGCTAGTAACAAATTTGCGAACTTCATTATCAAAAGAAAGTATAACATCATAAAAACTAGATTTAAACAAAATAATGTAAATCACTAACAATAAAACAATACTTGTTATATACCGTCTATTTTCCTTTAATACTTTTCTCATATCATAATTATAACACAACGTAAATAAAAAGTAACATTTCTGTTACTTAGTACCGTAAACCCTGTCGCCTGCATCACCAAGACCAGGTAAAATATAGCCATTTTCATTTAATTTTCTATCAACACATGCTGCATATATCTGTACATCTTTATGTGCTTTTTTAATATTTTTTATTCCCTCTGGAGAAGCTATAATACAAAGAAATTTTATTTTCTTTACACCATCATTCTTAAGTTTATTTATTGTAGCTATTGCACTACCTCCAGTAGCTAACATAGGATCCAATATTAATACTTCTCTTTTATTAATATTTTCAGGCATCTTATAATAATACTCAACTGGCTCTAATGTTTCTTCATTTCTATATAGACCTATATGTCCAATTTTAGCATTAGGAATTATATTTATAATTCCTTCAACCATACTCATACCCGCTCTTAAAATAGGTACAAATGCATAATCATCTTCATTAATATAAAACGTTTTTAACTTTTCAAGTGGTGTTTCTATAGTTTTAGTATGCATTTTAGCATCTTTTAAAGCCTCATAACATAATAATATAGATATTTCACTTATTAGTTCTCTAAACTCCTTAGTACCCATATTTTTATCCCTTAAAATTGATAACTTATGAGTTACCAAAGGATGATCCAAAACAATTTCTTTCATATATTTCCTTTCTATAAAAAAATCTCACCAATAATTATATTGATGAGACCAATATCAAAGAATTAAAATAACATTTATCAAATAATAAAATATCAATTATATTTAATTCTCTCATATCTTACCTCTAAAAAGAGAATAACATATTTCACATATCAATTCAACTATTTCTCTCATAATGATACATATACTGTATAGCAAGACCACTATATTCTTTAAATTTCTCTCTAGCAAATTTTTCTATAGTTTTTTGATCATTTTTAATACCATAATGTTCACTAATAAATTGTTTTACCCAAGTATCTATAGGAAAAACATCTAATCTTTTATATCCAAATAATAATATGCATGATGCTACTTTCATACCAATACCTTTAACATTCATTAGTTCTTTTAAGGCATCATTAGTATCAAGTGTATTAATATCTCTTAAAGATTCATATTTATCTAAAAAGTCTCTAATATATTTATCTCTAAATCCCACACCTAATTCTTTAAATTCTAAAGTACTAACATTTTTTAATACATCATAACTTGGAAATAAGCAATATTCTTTATTCTCAAATAACACTTTTTTACCATATTTTAAACACAATTTTTCAATAGATTTACTAATTCTTTTAACATTATTATTTTGACTTATAATATAGCTTATACACATCTCAAATGAATCTTGATTTAATATTCTATAATTATTACATGTTTTAACTATTTCTTTCATTATATCATCTTTAGATAACTCTAAATTAATTTTCCTGTAGTCTCTATTTAAATCAAAATATTCTAATATTATTTCTTTTAGATTATCATAATTATTAGCTTTAACTATTAAATTATTACCTTCTTGTTTAATATTAACTATTCTATCTTTTATTATATTAGTAAAGCTTCCATCAGACTCTTCTATTACTCTAAAACAAGCCCCACTTAATAATACTTCTTTAATATTTATATCTTCTACTTCAATTTTCATTTTAGACCTACTTTTTTATAATAATTATTATCTAATATTAAAGCAGACATACTAAATCTATTATTTACAATACTATTAATTCTATCAATATAATTATCATCTATTTCTTCTTCAGTTGTTTTAGTAAATTTTCTTGTTACACTATTATATCTTCCAGCTTCTGTTATCCAACTTCTATCTGAAAGTATTACTATATGTTCACTATCACTAAATATATCTCTTCCCATTAATAATCTAGAATCAAATTCTATTCCATATAAATTATATATTGTTGGCAATAAATCAAGTCCACTAATTGTTTTATCTATTACTGTCTTTTCTATAGAAGGATTATACATAATTAATGTAGTATGATAATTTTCAAACTTATCACTTCTGTCAATATTACTAACTTCATTCATTTGTTTTTTAGTTAAACCATATGGATAATGATCAGGACCCATAATTATTAATGTATCATCTAATACGCCTTTTTCTTCTAGTTTCTTTAATAATAATTCCATAGCTTTATCTAATTCAATTTGAGCAGCATAATACGCTTTTATAGCATCAGAATATTTTAAATTTTTAACTTTCTTTTTATTTCTAGCAGACATACTATTACCATAAAAATTATAATTTAAGTGTCCGCTGACAGTCATATAATATGTAGCAAATGGTTTTTCATCATTTAAGTAATAATCAGTAGTAGCTTCAATCATTTCATAATCACTATTTGGCCAACGTTTGCAATTCATCTTCTTTTCAAGACCATTTCCACATCCAATATATGAAAGTCCAATATTTGGATGAGATAAATGTCTATCATAATATTTATATGTATGATTATGGAATCCATAAGATGTATAACCTTCATTCTTAAACATAGTTCCAAATCCCATAGGCATACTTATTTTACTTGATTTATAAAAACTCCACACACCTTCTTTAGGAATTAAACTAATTAAATTCATATATTCTCCATCAGATGTAGATACTGGATACAATGGTTGATAATAATTTGTAAATATATAACTATTATTAGCCATTTTATATAATGTTGGTGTAATATCTTTATCAATAGCTATAGTATCAAAAGCTTCAGCAGTAATAAATATTAAGTTTTTATCTTTAAATAAACCAGTATATTTATTTTTTTCACTAGGAACAACACTACTAAAGTATTTATGCATATTTTTAACTGTAGAATTACTTTCTTTTTCTATTAAAGATTCAAAATCAATATCAATTTTATTATATTCTTTTTCTTTCTCCAACTCTACTTCTTCAGGAGCTTCTTCAACAGTGGAAACTTCTACTTCTTCTTCAAAACCAAATATATATCTATACAAATCTATTATTTGCATACTCCATAACCCAGTTTTATTTATCGTTAACATAGGTGCATGTGTTTTATATATAAGTCTATTTAAACTATAAACGCCTTTATTGTCATATGTAACCTCAACTAATATCATAGTTAATGAAAATACTAAAAGAACTAAATTTAATAATATATCTTTTAATCTTAATTTATTAAATTTAAAAATCTTTTTATTAAAAATATAATATAGGATTAATGGTACTAATGTCAAAGCAAAAACATACCAAATTCTAGCTATGACTTCTAATATCATCTGCCAAAACTGCATAACTTGACCAGTACCTGTAGTTAATGAGAAAAATGAAAATATTGAGTCATAAAAATTATAATAAACAATCTGTGCTAAAGTTATAAGTGTATAAAAAAATAATATAAAATAGCTTATAATTCTATTAACTTTCTCATTAAATAAACCAACTATTAACGAAGTAATAGCCATCCAAGTCAAACTAAATAATATAACAGACAATGTATTTAAAGAGAAAAAATCTCCAACTACAAATATTCTATATATTAATTCTAAATATACTATCCAAAAAGCACAAAATATTGAACCATGAATTTTCTTTTTCATATTACTTCCTATTCTTTAAAAATTTAATAATTGTTAAAACTAAAATAGCTACTATTAAAATACCAGCTGTTATAAACAAAATTTTAATTTCTTTTTGATAAGAATAAACTAACAAATTAAATAAGCTTCCCATCACAATCACCTAAACTAATTATACAAAATAATAGTAATATATTCAATAAATAATATGACTTAAACTAGTCATTATGCTATAATGATAATGAGGTGTAATATGAAAAAAGAATTTAATTTATTAAACAATAAAAGTACATTTTTAATTAATTTAGTTTTCTCAGTTTTAGAAGTTTTAGGAGGATTTTTAACTAATAGTATTTCTCTTATATCTGGAGCTATTCATGACTTAAGTGACTCTATTTCAATTTGTATATCTTATATATTTGAAAAAATAAGTAAAAAAGAAGTTAATAACAAGTATTCTTATGGATATTTAAGATTTACATATATTGGATACTTTATTACATCTATATTGCTTCTATTAGGTTCTATATTGATGTTATCTCTATCTATTCCAAGACTAATAGATGTTAAAGAAGTAAATTATGATGCTATGATATTATTTTCAGTATTTGGAATATTAATTTATGGTTATACAACATACTCACAAAAAGATAAAAAAGATATTCACTTGCTAGAAGATCTAATTGGTTGGGTAATTATCTTAATCGGAAGTATTCTTATTAAAGTATTAAATAATCACATAATTGATCCTATTATAGCTATACTAATCGCATTATATATTTTATTCCAAGTATATAGATATCTAAAAGAAGTATTTGAAATGATAATGGCTAAAACACCAAAAGGTATAAATATAAATGAAATAACTAAAGAATTAAAAAATGATAATATAAAAGAAATACATCATATTCACATATGGACTCTTTATAAAGATAGTTACTGTATGACATGTCATGTAGTATTGAATAAACAACTACAAGAAAATGAAATAATAAATTTAAAGAGTTCATTAAAAGAAAGTTTAAAAAAATATAAAATTAATCATGTAACAATAGAAATAGAATATCAAAATGAAAATTGCAATTCTAAAAAATGTTTCTACAATTAAAAAGAGGTTTAAACCTCTTTTAATATGGATTAGGATAATCTAATAAACCAGTTCCCTCCCCACTTAACCAATATATTTTATTATCTTCAATTTCAAACTCGTATTTAATTTCATATTTATTATTTTCTTCATTATTATATTTAAATGTAATATTATATTTTCCATCTTTTTTAGGATATAAAATATATGTATTGTTATTTATAGTCACAACTTTTACATTATCATTATCATCTTCATAAGACCAACTATATCCTTGATCATTATAATTATATTCTATAGTTATTTTATCTTTATAAACACCTAAATATTTAGAATTAGGATTATAAAAAAGTATAATTAATAGCAATATAAAAGTAATACCAAATATAATATAATATCTCACTAATACCTCCATGTAATCAAAAAGCAATCAGTTCTGATAAAACATGATTGCTTCGAGTTTAAAGAAAAAATAATTATAAATCATTTATAAAGATTAATTCATCAGTATAAACATGTTCTAAATATTATCAGTATTTAGCATAATTACCTATCGTTTTTGAGTTTTACTTTCTCAATGACATATCACTTGTCCTTAGTAGATAAGTATTCTATTTCTTAAATTAATAAGAGAATTTAAATATTGTAAAAATATACTAACAATAACTAATGATATTAATTATTAAAATATATCCAATTAATATAATATAATTAAATAATAAATATATAAAAATTAATAAACTAATACTAATAAATATATATAACTATAAAATCAACTATATCTATACAATAATAAATTATATAGAATTTTTTCACTAATAATAATAAGATAAAAAATTAATTTCATCAAACTATTCTATTGGACAATATTATTGTATCAGTATAAATATAAAATGTCAATATTTTTTAAAAAAATTATTTACAAACATAAGTTGATTCAGCATAATTGTTTTTTATACTTTCTAAAGTTAAAGACACTAAATATAAATTGGCCATTTCAGAAGTAAGATCTACTTCATCAACTACTATAATTTTATTACCTTCTACAGTTACATCACAACTTTTATATGTTGCTTTATCCATTTTATCACATGAACTTAAAAAATATTTTTTTTGAGTATCCATATCATAATCAAAAACATATTCATATGTAGATATATCATAGTAAGCTAATAATTTATCTCCTGATTCATTAAATTCATAACGTCTTGCAAGTGACATATTCACAGCAACATCTTGATCTCCAGCATTCTCTTTTGGATTCTCACCAGTTTTAAGTCTATTGTTTAAAACAGTTAATGTTTCATTCCTAGCACATTCATATTGAATTGTTTTTACTTGTTCATCTTTTTTGTCATCACTAGGTAATTTCTTTTTTTCACCACAACCACTCAATAAAATAATACTACCAATTATTATAGGTAATACTAACATTTTTTTCATAAAAAGCATTTCCTCCACTCAAAGTATAACACAATGTATTTAAATTTTTTTATAATTAAAACAAAGTTTACACAAAAAAACGAACCTTATGGTTCGATTTTTTCATTTTGGAGGAGCCAGTCGGATTTGAACCGACGATGGAGGTGTTGCAGACCTGTGCCTTACCACTTGGCTATGGCTCCATGTGTATTAATGATAACATAAATAAAAATTTATTTCAATAAAATTTATTCTTTTATAGTATTATTATATGAAATAACCATTAATTTAAAACAAAAATAGTTCAAAACGAACTATTTTAAGTTTATTGTATATCTATAACCTCTTATTAATAGAAATAACTGTATCTTATTAGCATTTTCCATATCAGAAGGAACTTCAAAATAAGAATATTCATCATCATAATAATCAACCTTAATTGGCGTTAAATAAGTTGATTTAACATTTCCATAACTACTATATTTAATAATGCCATAATATTTATATAAATCTGAAGGTATTTTAATATAACGATCTAATCCAGCAGAACTATCAACTTCCATCGTACCAGTTATCTTAAGAACACTTTTACTTCCACTACTAGTAGATTGAGGTTTAACAATATATGTTCCAGTTTGAGTCACTCCACCAAAATCATATTTATAATATTCTCTAAATATATTAGAAATTTCATATGATTTAATACTTAATTTGGTATTCTTAAGTAATGTTTTATCTAAAACTATATCATTAGGTATTTTATAAGTTCCAACATCTTCAGTACTATTTAAAGTAACTGGTTTTATAACAACATCTTTATAAGGAGAATCAATTTGACCAATCATTCCGCTTTCAAAATTTTTAATTCTAAATATATAATCTATAGCTAATTTAGACTTTTCAACTTGAAAAACAACAACTAAATCCTTTTCTTCACCAGGTTTTAATGTTATTGGAACAAAAGTTTCTCCAATATCTAAAAATTCCACAGAATAATTAAAGTTAGGAATTACCAATTCATCACCAAGTTTTAATCTAAAAGTATCTCTAGTTAAAGTAATTTCTCTGTTTAATTTATTTTTAGCATTAACTTTTACTAACACAAAATATTTATCATCAAATATAACTTTATTAGACATATTAGTATTAGTAATATAAACATCATTTACTTGATACCAAATAGAATTAGCTAAAATTGATTGTTGTTGAGCATAAGTTGCTTGATATACATTAATCTTCATAAATATTGTAAGAGAAACAACTAATGCTATAATTGAAGAAAATACTATTACAAAAAACTTATTTTCAAGAATAAAATATTTTAATAATCTAAATGCTTTTCTAGCACTTCTGGCATATTTATAACTATTAGAACTAAGAGTTAACTCAACTTCTTCTGAATCACTAGCATCTATGTCTAAACCCTCTAAATCCTTCTTAAAATCAAATTGTTTAATATTAAATCCTAAAGTTCTGCCAAGTGTTATAAACAAGAAAACTAACTGTGGCAACAAAGCCATAACAGATATATCTCTATATGCTCTTACTGTTTCTATATCTATCGTAGAATATTGAAGTTTCTGAAATACAGAAAACATAAATATAAAATATACAAATATTATAGAATAATATATACAAATATACATATATTCTTTTCTAGATTTATTCTTTAACGATAACAAATAATATATTAAAGCTCCAACAAGTATAATCAATAATGAAGAACCAAACATAAAGTAATTTATATATGATGACGCTAAAGAATCAGATGAAACAAAAAAGTGATTAGTTACATACTCACTAAAAAATGTATATATATTAAAAGATTTAATTGATAGATATAAAACCATAGCAAAAAGAAAACCATGAATGATTCTAAAGTTTTTTATCAAAAAAGCATATGGTTTTTTTATTATCAAACTAACCAACTCCTATTATAATGAAATTATATCACGTATTAAAAAAAAAGACTAGTATTCTAATCTCTTTTATAGTATATCATTTGTTCAGGAAGTAAATAAATTGTCTTATTTTGATCTACTAAATCTTTCTCACTAACATTAAATATTTTACTGACTGTATAAAGTGTATCCCCATCTTTAGTTATATAATAGCTAACATCTTTTTTAGGAATTAATACTGTATCACCAGTATAAATATAATCATCTAGTTTTAATCCATTTAATTCAGCTAATAATTTAGTATTAACATTAAATTCTTTAGATATCTTATATAATGTATCACCTTTTTTGATTTCATATATATCATAAAAAGGACTCTCTAATTTACTTTTCATCATATCACCTAAAGTATTATATGTTTAATGTTAATGTTTGCTATTCATTATATACAAATATCATATTAGTATTATTAAATTCAAGTTCATTCTCAAATAACACTTGTTTTATATTTTTCATAGGGACATATTTATATACTTTATTTTTTAACAAATAGTATAAAACATTATCATATTCGCCTAAAATAATAACTTCATCATTACTTATCTTTTGAATAATTCCCTCATTATCTTTAATAGTTTTATATAATCCATTATTATTTTTATACTTATAAATAGAAACAAATTTATTATATTTTATCTTATCATTTTTATATTCAGACTTACTACAACTAACAAACTCTTTATTTTTATATTTAACAAACCCTATTTCATTGCTACCAATAATCTTACTTTCTCCATCTTTAAGATTTATTTCATATAATATAGAATGTTTATTATCAAAAATATATAATTTCTTTTTTATATGACCAACAACATAAGAATCATAATCAATATTATTATCAATACTTATCTTTTCATATTTTAATGTTTTAATATTAAATTTAATTAATTCACTATATTCATGCTCTTGATTATAATTAGGCATATAAATGGTTTCGTCTATTTGATAGGCTAAATTATTATCATATCTATCTTTATTAAATAATTTAACTATATCATAAGAGTTACCATTCATTACTACATATCCTTTATAATTCCATAAAGCCATATATTCAGTATTGTCTAAACTATTATAATATTTAAATTCATTATCATTAGTATCATTTACAATTTTATTTTTATATTCATCAAGTTTTTCAGATTCAATCAAATTAAAGTCTATATACTCATTTTCTTTATAACATAACGGATTTGTATTAAGTCCATCAATAATTGGCACAATACACTCAAAATCATCATCATTTATGACTTTAATATCACTAATAATTTTTCTATTCAAATTTCTCTTTTTATAAATATCAAAATTATATTTATAATCTTTATTTATCTCAACATAATATCTTTTATCACTATATTTAATACTAACTTCATAATTATTTAATTTATAATTAACAGTATAATCAGAAATAAAATATTTAAATATAATAATAAAAATATAACACAATAAAAATATTATCAACTTCTTATTCATACATTTTACTCCTAGTAGAATTATACTATATTATAAATAAAAAAACTAGTTTCCTAGTTTTTATTTGATAACATTATTTTCATTTAAAAAGTTAATAGTTGTTTCTTCATCAAGATATCCAACTGTATCAGCTACAAATTTTCCATCTTTAACAATAAATGTATATGGAACAGCTCCAGTATAATTTTTAATCTCAAATGTTTTAGTTAACATTGCATAATCTGTCTCATTTAAATAATCAGCTTCAAAAAAATATAATGTAAATCCTTTATCACTAGCTAATTTTTCTATAACAGGTTTATATTCTTGACAATGTGGACATGTTGAACTAGCAATTACTGTTACAATTTCATCTCCATTAGTAGCTTTATTGTACCAACTCTCAATATCAGCAGTTGTACCAGTGGAACTATTATCATCATTTTTATTTTCTTTTCCACTAGCATCAATTAAGAATGATAATCCAATAAATAATCCTATAGCTAATACTATTCCAAGAATAGTAATTAATTTCTTATTTTTATTTTCTTTTTTAGGAACAACTTTTTCTTTTACTTCTTCAATTTCATCTTCAATATTATCAGTTACCTCAGTTACTTCTTTTTTAACCTTCTTAGTAACTTTTTCTGCATTTTTTAAAGTATTATTTGCATTTTTCTTAGCTGTATTTATACTTTTCTTAGCAGAATTTACTTTCTTTTTAACTTGTTTTTTAGCAGTTTCTCCTTTTGCCATATTCCCACCTCTATAAATAGTTTAAAACATCAAGAAAAATATTACAAGAAAAAAGAGAAATATTTCTCAAATTATTCACATTTCTCTTTTCCATTTACCGTTTTAGTTTTACCTGTTCTTGTCCAGCCAGATAAAGTTTCTTTTTCACTCCATGTATATTTATAATACTTAGTAGTTATTTTTTTACTTTTAGCTCTAACTTTATCAGTTTTATATTTTTTACAAACAGTACCTTCTAATTTATATCCAGAATCACAAGAGTATTCAATTGTTTCTTCATTAATAGTTTTAGTACATTTATCACCATTTAATGTATAAGTTTTATCTTCACATTCATAATGGAAAGAACCATTTGTTACTTTATAACATTTTAAATCTTTTCCGCTACCTTCACTATAATTAGAATTGCTTGGGCATAAGTAAATTGTTCTACTCTTATAACATTTTAATGTATCTCCAGAACCAGTTTGTTTATCTGTTCCACTAGGACAACTAGCTGGAACTGTTACAACTTTATCTCTAGTTCCTGTACAAGTTTTAGGTACTTTAGTTTCTACATCTTCACAAGTTTCTACTGGAATTGATCTAGTACATGTATCACAAACAACTACTTGTTTATGATTAATTGTATGTGTTGAACAATTACAGCTATAACTTTCTGTCGTATAAGAAGTACTACATTTTCTTTCAGTTTTTGTTGTACTACAATCATAAGTATAAGTTTCTTTAACAGTTTTAGTAGAAGCAGGAATTGGTTTAACTTCATCATACTTAGTTTCAGTACGAGTAGTTAATAATTCTTTTTTACCACTCTCTATTACTTTTTTAGCATCTTTAGTTATTGTTCTAGTATTAGTTTTCTTAACCTCAGCAGATCTTGTACTATCTAATACAGTTTTATAACAATATTTACCTTTTAATGTATAACCAGAATCACAACTATATTTAGTTTTAGTTCCAGTAACTAGTTTTTTAAATTGATATTTGGTTATTTTTTCTATTGAACATGTTTTTGTACATTCTTTATCTTTACAATATGTATGACATCCTAATACTTTAATAGTATAATCAGATTCTTTATTACATACTAAGTTAGTTTTTAAATCATATCCTGTATCAGTTTTAGTAACACTAACATATGATTCATATAAATTACAAGAATTACCATCTTCATCAACAAATGGAATGATTAATTTTCTACTAATCATATCATTTAAAGTTATTTTAACTTCATTACCTATTTCAGTAGGCATCTTTTCATCAGTAAAATAACTTTCTCCAGCTTCTTGCATATATTTTATATTTTCTCTAAACACATTACTGTAAAAAGGAATCATATTTGGAACTTTCTTTTGGAATAACCAAACTAATATAAATATAAACAAACAAGCAAAGATAATTTTAACCATTAGATCTAGAATACTAAATCCATTTCTTTTATCATTACTATACATAATTGTTTCCCCCTTTTAATACTTATTTTAATTTCTTTGAGTATCCAACTTCAAGTTCATATTTACTATTGTAATATTCTTCAGCGTTATTTCCTAATTCCCACATGATTGATTCATTCTTATCTTGCCATTCTTTTAAATGTCCAGCTCTAGCAGCTAAATCATTCATTGGTGTATTATTAATATCATAAATTAATTCACTTAATGGTTTATAAACAATTGAACCAGATTCATTATAGCAATAAGGAATACAAATTGAATGAGTGTTACCTTGAGCATCAGCTAAATCTAATGCAATACCATATTCCATAATTGAACATCCATATTGACTAGTTAAAGCTTGAGCAACATAGAATTGTTGAGAAGCAGGAAGTGTCCAAATGCTCTTAACATTTCCATCTAATGATGTTTTTTCCAAAGTATCTTTAACAAATATACCCCAGTTAACTGAATCTTCTTTGAATTTTTCAACATTTCCAGTTCTAATATCTTCATAAACTTTAGACATTAATTCATCACCCTTACTTACAATTTCATAAGCATCAGTATCTTGTTCAAAGAATACAGCCATAGGTTTGAATTTTAGACTTGTACCATATTGTTTATAAGATGTTGAGTTAGCATATTCATTAATATAGTTAGCAATTAAATCAATATCTTCTGCATTATATGAAACATTGCCATCAACCATTTTAAATTGTCCATTAGACATTCTAAGTACATCAACAATTTTCTCAATAGTCATTGTAGATTTAAAAGCTTCTGGAACATCGCTTAAATTAACATAACTATCATATATTAATTGAGCTTGTTTTTCTACTTGTTTATCATTTGAAGCATCTATAAAAGTTTTTTTAGTTTCTTCTTTTTTATCATTAGTAGCAGTGTTATCTTTTACTGAATCTTTATCTTTTTCAGTTTCTTGAACTTTTTCTTTATTACAACTTGATAATGTAAGTCCAGTAGTAGTTAATGCTGAAACAGCAGCAACTATAGCAGCTATCGTAGCAACTTTTTTACTAGAATTATCACTTTCAGTTTTAGATTCAGTTTCTCTAATTCTTTCTGGTGCAGCTTCTAATTCAACACTACGTACACCATATTTCATCATAAGTCTATCTTCAACAGCAGAAATAGCAACTTTATCTTCACTAGCACTAACCTTTTTATATAAATCAATATCAGCTTTAATTTCACGATATTTAGATTCAAGTTGTTTAATATTTTCAGCTATTTCATTTAATTCTTTAACAGATTTTTCTTTAATTTGAGCAATCTTATATTCCTTACGTAATTTATCATCAAGATCAGCTATTCTGTAATATTCATCAGCAAGTCTTTTGTTCATTTCTTTTAATAATTCATTATTCATTACCAATTCCCCCCTTTGTAATGTGGCTATATTATAACACAAAGCCTTTAAAATGTCAAATTTTATCGATTTCACTCACATATTTTTGTTAATCAAGAAGATTTCATTCGATTAACTATCCCCTTAATTGTGAACATATTATACCACAAAATGTCCCAAAAATCAAGATTTTTTCTTTTTACTATTATTAAGTAACAATTTATCAAGCTTAAATTCAAACAAAGTAAACACAAATATAAAGAAATAAATAATCCCTTTTAGTATATTCTTATACACAAACACACTATCTATATAAACGTTAGAAGAATCAATATATGACATATTTAATACAATTTTATTTAAAAAATAACTAGAAAATATTCCCAATATAAATATTATTATAAGCTTACTAATTCTAGCACTAGAATAATATCTATTATAATTATGAGAAGTAGGCACTAATAAAAATATTATAAAAGATGATATTAATAAATAAATTAAACCAAATATATTAGAATCACTAAATAAATATTTAACAGTTTCAATAATAGTAATTACTATATATAATAATGCAATTAATTTAATAGTCATTTTTTTATATTTATACATACTCTTTATCACCTAATAAAATTATAACATATATTATTGAAATTATAAATTTGATTGTGTTAATATATACTTAATTATTAGGGGGAACTATGATTGAAATTGAAGAAATCATCAAAAAGATAGAAAAAGGAGAAAACAATCATAATGATTTAACATATTTTATCTATTCAAGTAAATTAACTAACGCTCAATTAATAAGAATATTATTCAAAACACTTACACATAGTATTTTAAAGTTTAAAGATAATGAATATGATTCAAATAGAATATTTAATATTGCACAAGCAATATATAATCTATTAAATAATGAGTGTTTTACACCAGAAGAAATAGATATAAATGAACAACGTATCAATAAATCATTAGAATCTTTAGAACAAAAAAAATCTAAAAATTTAATTAAATCCATAAATTTATTAAAAAGTATAAATATGAAAAAGTATAAAGATTCAAATGAAATGTTATTATTTATTAAAAAACTTATAAAAAGACAAGAAAGTATTAGTGTTATTAAAAGATTTATGCTTTTAAATAAAGTTAAAGAAGGAATTAAACTAGAAGATTTATTTGATTATACTTTTGATAGAGCATTATTTATGCTAGAAGTAGAGTCAACTGATATATTTTATTACATCGCATTATTAAAACTTTTTTATACTAAAAATATTGACAAAAACAAATATATTAAAAAATTAAACACTTGTTCAAAAAAGAATAATTTACTATATACAGAACTTTTATATATAATAAATGGTTATAAAAATCCTCTTAGTAAAGATCAAATATTAGATAAATATGACATTGTATCTTTCTTTGAAATTCCAAATATAATATTGCCAAATAAACTAACTACTAATGAGCAAATATTTACTATTGATAAATCACACACCAATTTAATGGATGATGGTATTAGTATTAGAAAGGATGGAAATAATTACATTATTGGAATATATATCGCCGATGTAGGTGGTTCAATTAAACAAAATAGTTTATGTGATCAACAAGCAAGACAAAACTTTCAATGCATATATCATGGAAGTTCAAAATTAAATAGAATATTTTCTTCTCAAGTAACAAATAAATTATCACTAAAAGAAAATGAACCAAGAAGGTCTTTATCAATACATGTTGTTATGAGCTCAAGTGGAAATATATTGGATTATTTTATTAGTAAAGATAATATAGTTGTTTCAAAAAATTTAAGTTATTTAGAAGCAGAAAATATGATAAACTCAACAACACATACTAAATTAGAAAAGCAGCTTAGAGATTTATTTACTCTATCAAATATTCTTGAAGAAACAAGTGGTCATATAACAACATATGCCAGAAAAAACAATTCTAACAGTAATTATAAAAGTCATAAAATAATGAGAGAATTCACAATACTATATAATTCATTAATTGCTAGAAAAGCATATGAAAGTAAAATGCCATTTGTTTACAAAATACAAAACTCACAAGATATGTCAGAACTAGCTGAAGATTGTGGAGTATTACTAGATGATGAAACAAAAAGTATCATAAATTTTTCTTATTTAGAAAGTATCAACTCTCCTCTTCCAGATAGATTTGCAAGCTTAGATTTAGATGTATACGCTAATGCAAGCAATCCTTTAAGAGAATATGTTGACTTTTATAATCAACTTCTAATGCATGGATTTTACTTTTATGATACTGATTTAGAATATAATCCAAGAGAATTTGGAAAACTAATAAACTATTTTAATAGAAGATCAAGAGATCTAGAAATAATGCAAAAAGAATTTACTTTATCAAAGAAAAACTAAAATTTCATATCAATTTTAGTTTTCTTTTTAATTAAAACTTTTCTAAAAATATCAAATACTATAATAGAAAAAGCTATTAATATCATTATTTCAAACTCATAAAAAGTTAATCCAGTTGTTCTAAATAATTCTCCTCCAAAATATATAAGCATTATTTGAACAATAGTTATAAACAAGAATATAAGTAGAAATATTTTATTTTTAAATAGATTAGAAAAAGTATTAATACGACTAGTTCTAGCAGTAAATGCATTAAATATATCAATAAATATAAAAAGTCCAAAAAAAGCAGTCATTAAATATTTATCATCTATATATATTTGTTTAATAAGTGGTGAAGTCAAAAACCATATACATATAATTGTTGAATATATTCCATTAAAAAATATTTGATTTTTCATATATGAATTGATTATCTTTTCATTTCTTTTTTTAGGCTCTTCTAACATATATTCTTTTAAGGCTGGTTCAAAAGAAAATGCAAGTCCAGCAAAAGTATCCATAACCATATTTACCCATAATACTTGAATAACTGTAATTGGAGCTAATACGCCTATAAATGGACATATAATGCTAACAAGAACAGCACATATATTAACACTTAACTGAAAAACAACAAATTTTCTTATATTTTTAAATATAGTTCTACCATACAATATAGCATAACTAATTGATAGTATATTGTTATCTAAAATAACAACATCACTTGTCTCTTTAGCAACCTCTGTTCCACTTCCCATAGAAAATCCAACATCAGCTCTCTTTAAAGCAGGTGAATCATTCACTCCATCACCAGTCATACCAACTATCAAATTATTCTCTTGAGCAATTTTAACTAACTTATTTTTATCTTCAGGTAAACTTCTACATAAAACTTTTAACCTTGGCAATATTTTCTCAATATCACTAATAGCCATATTATTAAATTCTTCACTTGTCAAAACAATATCTTTTTCATTATCTATTATTTTCAATTCTTTTGCTATAGAACAAGCAGTTTCTTTTGCATCTCCAGTCACCATAACAACTAGAACACCAGCAGATTTAATTGATTCAATCGCAGAAAAAGCTTCTTTTCTAATCGTATCCTTAAGAGTGACAAAACCAATCAAAATATATCTAATTCCATCATTAATAGCTAAACCAAGCACTCTATTCCCATTATTAGTTATATTATTTATATAATTTAATATCTTATTTTTATCAATTAAAACTCTTTTTTCACCATTAGACTTCATATAATAAGTACACTTATCTAATATAACCTCATAAGCACCTTTAATAAACTCAGTCTTACCATTATAATTAGTTATTACTTTAGAATATTTAAGTCTACTATTAAATAACTCTTTACTAATAATTTTATATTTATATTTATTTTTATTATCACTTCCACAATATTCTAATATTGCTCTATCAGTAGTATTTCCGCCTTGAACAACACCATCACTATAAAAAGATTCATTATTATATACAAGTGATTGATATACAATCTCATATACTTCATCTTTTAAATTATTAATCTTTTTATGACTATTAAGCTCAGCATCAATAAAGTTTTCTACTTTTAATTTTCCTTCAGTTAGTGTACCTGTCTTATCAGTAAATAATATATTTAATGAACCAGATGTTTCAATACCAACTAGCTTTCTAACTAAAACATTCTTTTTAAGTAATCTTTTCATATTAGATGAAAGAACTAAAGTAATCATCATAGGTAAGCCTTCTGGAACAGCCATAACAATAACAGCAACACTTAATGTCAAAGCATATATAATATGTGGTACTAAATTAGTTTCACCACTTAATATAACGTTTATCATGTATGAAACAAAAACTAATATAGCTCCAAAATATCCTATATAACTAATATATTTAGCTAAATCTCTTAATTTAGATTTAAGTGGACTTTCAATTGTTTTTTCTTGAATATCACTAGCTATTTTTCCATAATAAGTACTATTACCAACTTTAGTTGCTTTCATTACACCGCTCTGATTAGTAACTATACTACCCATATATACTTCATCATTAATCTTTTTAAGTTTTTCAAAAGTTTCTCCAGTTAAAGCACTTTCATCAGTATAAATGCTTCCTTCAATTATTACCCCATCACTTGGAACCTTATCTCCACTTTCAAGATAAACAACATCACCAACAACAACTTCATCTACTGGTATAACACATTTTTTACTATCTCTTATAACCTTAACTTTATAAGAAGAATTTTCCTCACTTAATCTCTCAAAAGCTTTTTCACTTCCATATTCAGATAAAACAGATATAAAAGACGCTAAAAAAACAGCAATAGCTATTCCAAGAGTTTCATATATATTTGAATCTTTAAATAAAAATAATATTTTCACACATAAAGCAATCAATAATATTTTAATAATCGGATCATTTAAAGATTCTATTATCATACTAAATATAGTATGTTTTTTCTTAACAATTAACTTATTTGAACCATATTTATTTCTAGATTTAATTACTTCTTCAAGACTTAATCCTTTTTTATTATTAGTATTCATATTTTCCTCTAATTAAAAATATGTTTTAAATTTATTTATAGAACAATTTATGATAGAATTAATATAGGTGAAATAATGGATATTATATTGAAGTTTATTTTTAATAATAAAGAATATTGTGTCTTTAAAGAAGACAATGTTTTTAAATACGGATATATCTTAAATAATGAAATTAAAACAGATTTATCAACATTAGATAAAGACATAATAGATTTAGTCATACATAAAATTAAACCCTCAAATAATAACATTTTTTATAGCAAAATCACTTTAAATAATACAAAATATTCTATATATATTGATCCTAAAACAAGATTAAAATCATTTAAACCAGAACCAAATCAAAAAGATTTAATTATTTTAAATAGTTTATACAATAATTTATCACCATTAGAGTTTTATTATGCTTATAATTATAGGATTGGAAAAGAAAAAGAATTTTCAACTATAGCCACGTCTATAGGTAGAACTATTGTAACTATAATGTTACTCACAAGTATAAATATAACAACAGTTTTATGCGCTATCAGTGAATTTAAATTTAATGAAAATTATCTTCAAACATTAGAAAATAGAATTGAAAGTCATATAACATATAACATTTCAAAAAAAATAAGTAATAATCCTTCAAATTCAGAAATTGAAAGCTTAATAAGAGATGCTTTATCTCAAAATCCTAATATTGGTCAAAAAGAAAAAAATATTATTTTAGAACACTTAGATATTTTTTATGATAATAAAGACTATATTGACTTTGAAAATGTATATCAAAATTTAGTTAATATGAAAGTAGAATATATTAGTGAGAATGTTATTGAAAAAGAACCTAACACCGCAGCTATCTGGATACCAATAGTTCAAAAAATTATTATTGGTAATGCAAAAAGTATCGATGATATTAATGAAAGTATATTCACACACGAGTTTTGTCATGCTATAACTAAAGATAAAAATGGAACATCATTTTTACAAGAATCAATTAATTCAGAATGCAATTCATACTATTTTAAAGAAGATTCAGGTTACAATTCAATAAAACCATATATGAAAGCACTAGAAAGAATTATTGGAAAAGAACCATTAAAAAAATACTTTTGTGTTTCAGATGACGAAATAATAATTAATGAATTAACAGAAATAATTAACGATAGAAATAAAGCAATTAGCTTCCTTGAAACATTAGAAGATTACTACAGAATAAAATACAAGAATCATTTATTTAATCATTCAACAGAAGAATTAGAAAGAGATACATTAGAAAAAATAAAGAACTATTTAAATGAATATTATACCGCTAAATATAATAAAAGCATGTCAGATGATCTAATTATATCTTACTATTTAGAACCAGATGATTTAGAATCAAAAATACGTTTCGCTCTTAATTTTGCACCTATCAAAAGTATAAACAATTTATATTCAGGAAAAGAAATAGCATTATCTACTTCTAATACCTTTAGTGACATTAAACCAAAAGTATATGCAAGAGATATATCATATCAAATATCAGGATATGACAAAGATGGAAATATAGTTTATACTTTAATACCATCAGGATATGAATATATATGTATTTTAGATGATTTAGAATTTAACAATAAACTTTATCAACAACACAAAAACGATTATAAAATTAAAACTTTTACAACAGATGAATTAGACATGAAAAATATTTATAGAAATGCTTTAGCTAAAATACTACCAGTTTCTAAAACATTAGATTGGATTTTAAATCAAAACAATGATACAATTATAGAAGAGTTAACAAATATCATAAATGATAAAAATAAAGCTGAATCTTTATTAAAAAGTATAAAAGAAAATAATATAGAACAATTTGTAACTCTATATGAAGAATATTATAGATCAAAATACAATGAAGATATGTATAATGATTTATATGTTTTGTCTATATTTAATAAAACTGAATTTGATAATATAATAAGAGAAAAGTATAACTTAAATAGTGATACAAGAATATTAACCAAATTCACATCAAATGACAATAATGGTGATTTAGAAATATATTATATTAATGATAAAATTGAAACAATTGATGATATAAGAGTTTATACTATAGAATCAATCGAATACTTAGGATTATTATCTAACATAAAAGATTTGAATATAAATAAAGGAGTAGTAAAATGAAAAGAATTAGTAAAGAAAATTATTATTTAAATATGGCAGAAACTGCTTTAGAAAGAAGTACGTGTTTAAGAAGAAAATGGGGAGCTGTAATAGTTAAAGATGATGAAATTATATCAACTGGATATAATGGAGCTCCAAGAGGAAGAAAAAACTGTGATGAACTTGGATATTGTATAAGAGAAAAATTAAATATTCCAAGAGGAGAAAGATATGAACTATGTAGAAGTGTTCATGCAGAACAAAATGCAATTATAAGTGCACCTAGAAAAAGTATGATAGATGCAACATTATATATGGTTGGAAAACATGTTGATACAGGAGAATATGTAGAAAATGCTATGTCATGTTCTATGTGCAAAAGAGTTATTATAAATAGCGGTATATCAAAAATAGTTATAAGAGATACAAAAACAAAATTTAGAGAAATACTTGTTCAAGATTTAATTGATAATGATGAAAGTATTGAAGGAATTAGAGGTTATTAGGAGCACATGACGATGAATTTAGACATAATTATACCAGTTCATAATGAAGAAGATACTATCACAGATTTATATAATAAAATAAACGATGAAATAAAAGTTGAAAAATATAATGTTATATTTATAGATGATGGATCAAACGATAAAACATTAGATAAATTAACAAAACTATCAGAAAATAACACAAATGTAAAAGTAATAGAATTTTCAAAACAATTTGGAAAAGAAAACGCAATATATGCAGGACTACTTCACTCAAGAAGTGATTTAACATGTATATTAGACACAAATATTAAAAATAGTATTTCGCTTGTTAATAAGATGTTAAAATATATGGAAGAAGATAAAAACATAGACAGTGTATGTATATGTGAAAAGAAAGAAAAAGAAACTTTCATAGACAAACTTATCAATAAAACAAATGATATAGAATTAATAAACAATGCTACATACAATAGAATAATAACATCTAAAATGAGAAAAGCTATTTTAGATTATAGTAGTAAATATGGATATAATAAGTATGTTTATAATAATGTTGGTTTTAATACTTTTTATGCGAAATGTAAAGTATCATCAAAACAAAAAGATAAACTATATTTATTAAATAGAATAATAGAAAATAGATATTTAAATAAAAACAAATCATTAAGAAAATCTGCCATATCAAGTATATTAATAAGTATTTTAGCTTTTATCAGTTTCTTAGTGACACTTATACTTTCAATAGTAAATAAATCAAACACATTATTAATAATTACTATAACACTTCTGTTATTTTCAATATTAATGTTATTTATCTTTAATATTATAGAGTTTATTATAATGAATAGTAGATCAACATCTAATTTATTTATTATTAAAAACAAAATGGGAATAGACGAAGATTATTTATAGTACAAACAAAAAACTCAGGGAAAAACCTTGAGTTTTTATTATAGTCTAACATGACTTTGAGCATTTGTACTTAGTGGAGCAAATTGTTTATGTTTATAAAGTACATAAGCAGCAGCACCTATCATAGCGGCATTATCTGTACAATATCTTTTTTCTGGCATATGCATTTCAACACCAATACTATCACACATAGATTTTAATGCTTCTCTAATATGTGAATTAGCAGCTACGCCACCACTAATTAAGAAAGTCTTTAAATTATAATTTAATAAAGCTTTCTTAGTTTTATCAACCAAATGATTAGTTACACAATCTTGAAAAGATCTAGCAACATCATATTTATTTACTTCTTCTCCTCTTTGCTTAGCATTATGTACTAAATTATTAACATGACTTTTAATACCACTAAAACTAAAATTATAAGAATCATCCATTAATATATTAGGCATTTTATAACTTGGATTTCCTTGTAAAGCATACTTTTCAACATTAGGTCCACCTGGATAAGGTAAATCTAATATACGAGCCACTTTATCATAAGCTTCACCAATAGCGTCATCTAATGTTTGACCTAAATATTCAAATTCATTCTCACTCTTCATTAAAATTAAATCAGTATGTCCACCAGACACTATAAGCGATAAAAGAGGGTATTCTAGCTTATTTCCTATCATATTCGCATAAATATGTCCCATCATATGATTTGTTGCTATAAAAGGTTTATTATATATGAATGAAAGAGCTTTAGTTGCTTCAACACCAACCAATAAACTTCCAAGTAACCCAGGAGCATAAGTACAAGCAAAAGCATCCATATCTTCAAGCTTCATATTAGCCTTTTCTAAACATTCATTTATAACCATAGTAATATTCTCTAAATGAAGTCTACTAGCTACTTCAGGAACAACTCCTCCATATTTAGTATGAACATCTATTTGAGAATTAATAATAGTAGCTATATCCTCATGTCCATTCTTAATTACACTAACACTTGTCTCATCACAAGAAGATTCAACAGCTAAAATATAAACATCCTTCATTATTTCACCTTCTCCATAATTATAGCAGTATCCTCACCATAATATCTATCTCTTAAACTAATCTCTTTAAATCCTAGTTTATTATATAATCTAATAGCTGAATCATTATTCTCATTAACTTCTAACATTATTCTACTATAATTCTCTTCTTGAATCATCTTATTCATTAATTCAGTTGCTATACCTTTTCTTCTATCTTCTTCATTAACAAATAAATTCATTATATCAAGAACACCATCAACCAATCTAATTTCTAAATATCCTAATACTTTATCACCATCCATATAGTTATATATAGAATCAGTATCACTAAGTATTTCTTTCTCTATCATTTTTCCACCTCAATTTTCTTAACATAATTTGCTTTAACAAAATGAGGATTTTCAGATTTTATATCTTTACAATAATCTATTATTTTATTAACATCTAACTTACTTTCTACAGTTTTATATTCACTATATTCATCATTTTCACTATAGAATTCAGGTACTATATTATTATCATTTTCATCAAATACACTAATATAATAACCTTTATTATCTTCAATAACAGCTCTTCTTTTTTCACCATTATTATTACTAATTAAATAAGCAGTCAAACTAGAAATAGTATTTATATCTATATTCAAAGCATAAGCCATAGTTTTAGCAATAGATAATCCTATTCTAATACCAGTAAAACTTCCAGGTCCATTTACAACTATAATTTTCTTTAAATCCTTTACATTTAAGTTATTATCTTTAAATAAGCTTTCAATCATAGGCATAGTATAAATAGAATGACTATATTCACTTTCTTGTGTTTTTAAATATAACTCTTCACCATTTTTTAATCCAACAGTTATTAATTCATCATGAGTATCTATAAATAATATCATAATTATCCCTTTCTTTCGTGCATATTATATCATTATTTAATTATAAAGTAAATTAAAAATAGGATTAATATATTCCTATTTCCACATATCTTTTGGATAAACTCCTTCATCATATAATTTATTTAAAAATTCTATTAATTGTTCTTTATCTTCTTTATATGTTACTCCACACCATTTAGCATCAGTATTAATAATGTTACAAGTATAAGCTTTATCATTAATACTCTTTCTTATCAATGTAGGAATTAAAAATTCATCTTTAGATAAATCAGATTTTTCAAAAAATTCTTTAATATTATCATCAATATATTTTAAGAAACTATAATCAAAAGCTATCATATTCATTGATACTAATGTATCATCATCAATTAAATGAAATTCAGTTCCATTTAAAGGTCTTGCTTCTATTTTTCCATCAGTATACCTTAATTCACTTTCAACTATATCTTTAACTTTATTATTTTTTACTGTACAAACTCCTCTTTTAACAGAACCAAGTTCACTCATAGTATTTTTAGCTTTATAACCGACTATTCCAATATTATTAGGTTTAATATTATCTAAATACTTACTAATTTCTTTATAGGATTCTCTTCCATAAAAATCATCAGCATTAATCATAACAAAAGGTTCATGTATTGCATCTTTGCAACAATAAATTGCATGTGCTGTCCCCCATGGTTTAACTCTATCTTCAGGAATAACTACTCCACTTGGAATATTATTCATTTCTTGAAATGCATATTCTACTTTCATTTTATTTTTAATTCTTTTAGCAATAGTATTTTCTATAGTTTCTAACATATCTCTTTTAATTAAAAATACTACTTTAGTAAATCCACTTTCTATAGCATCATAAATAGAATAATCCATAATAAATTCTTTATTAGGACCAAACCCATCAACTTGTTTACATCCACCATATCTACTTCCAAGACCAGCAGCTAATATTAATAATGTTTTTTCTTTCATATATCTCCTTTTTATTAAAAAAGATTACTTATTCAGTAATCTTTTCTTCATGATTTTTTTTACTTTTCTTAGATTCAATTACTTCATCATTATCAAATTTATATTTACTATTTTCAGAAACAATTTTTTCTATTTCTTCTTTAGTAAGTGTCTCTTTAGTAATTAATGTTTGAGCTAATACATCTATTAATTTCTTTTCTTTAGAAACAATATCTTTAGCTTTATCATAACAACTATCAATAATTTTCTTAACTTCTTGATCTATTTGTAATGCTACTTGATCAGAGAAATCTTTTGTTTTATTGTAATCTCTTCCTAAGAATACACTTTCACTTCTATGTTCATATTGCATAGGTCCAAGAGAACTCATACCATATTCAGTAACCATACTTCTAGCAATTTTAGTAGCTCTCTTTAAGTCATCACTAGCACCAGTAGAAATCTCATTCATATAAGTTTCTTCACTGGCTCTACCAGATAATAATGTAATAATTTGTTCTTCTAATTCTTTTTTAGTATATACAAGAGTTCTTTCTTCTTTAGGTAACATTTGAGTATACCCACCAGCCATACCACGTGGAATAATTGTAATTTTATGAACCTCTTCACCATTTGGAAGAACTATTCCAGACACAGCATGTCCTGCTTCATGATAAGCAACAATTCTTTTTTCATAATCAGTTACTTTCTTACTAGTTTTAGCAGGTCCCATTAAAACTCTATCACTTGCTTCATCAATTTCTTCCATTGATATAGCATTTTTATTTCTTCTAACTGCCAATAAAGCAGCTTCATTTAATAAGTTTTCTAAATCAGCACCAGAATATCCCGGAGTTCTTTCAGCTAAATTCTTTAAGTTAACAGTTTCATCTAATATTTTATTTTTAGCATGAACTTTTAATATTTCTTCTCTTTCACTTACATCAGGATTATTAACAGTAACTTGTCTATCAAATCTTCCTGGACGAAGTAATGCTGGATCTAATACATCAGGTCTATTAGTAGCAGCTAAAATGATAATACCTTCATTTTCACCAAATCCATCCATTTCAGCAAGTAATTGGTTTAATGTTTGTTCTCTTTCATCATGTCCACCACCTAAACCAGTACCTCTTTGACGTCCAACAGCATCAATTTCATCTATAAATATTAAACAAGGCGCAGTTTGTTTAGCTTGTTTAAACATGTCTCTAACACGTGAAGCTCCAACACCTACAAATAGTTCAACAAAATCTGAACCACTTATAAAGAAGAATGGAACTTTTGCTTCACCAGCAATAGCTTTAGCTAATAATGTTTTACCTGTTCCTGGAGGACCAACTAATAATACTCCTTTAGGAATTCTAGCACCCATTTTAGTAAATTTCTTTGGATTTTTTAAGAAATCAATTAATTCTTGAACTTCTTCCTTTTCTTCTTTTAATCCAGCAACATCTTTAAATGTTTTATGAGTATTTCCTTCTTCAGCAAGTTTAGCTTTACTCTTACCAAAATCAAATGTTCCTTTACCATTATTTCCAAGTTTGATAAACATTACATATATTAATACACCAAATATCACAATAGGCACAACATTAATTAATATGTTTAACCAAGTTGCATTATCAGGATTAGTATTTGTTTCAACTTTTAAATTTTTACTTTCAGCAGTTTCATATAATGAAGAAATAACTGTATCAGTATAAGGTACTGTAACACTAAATGTTTCTCCTTTAGAATAATTACTTAATTTACCAGTAATTACATATACTCCAGATGCACTTCTAGGAGTTACTGCTATCTCTGTAACATTGCCATCATTTATTTGACTAACTAATTCTGTATAATTTAAAGTGTTAACTTTTGTTCCTAAAGTATTTAAAAATAAATAAGAACATACAATTACAACAGCTAGTAAAATATAAGGCATAAAACTAATATTTCTTTTGTTTCTTTTTATATTCATTTCTCATTTCCTTTCTAATAATATTTCATTACTATATCATACTCTTCAGTAATTTTCTTGTCAAGTTTTGACTTCTTTAATCCAGGTATCCAAACTATCTTATCAGTAGCATCTAATACAACTGGCCAAGAATCTCTATCACTTATTTTTATTTTTTCATCAATAAATATATCTTTTACTTTTTTAGTTCCATTAAGACCTTTAACCTCTATTCTATCTCCATCTTTTCTATTTCTAACATACAAAGGTAACTTAACTTCATTACTATTTAATCTAATAGTATAATTTGAAGTATCAATACATTCATCGACTATTTCTATTATTTTACCATTAGGTAAATTAACTCTACCATCAATTTCTATTTCATATTCACTAGATTCATCATCATCAAAACTAAAACTTAATTCATTATAAGACTTTATAACTATAACATTATTAGGTAAATGAACAATACTATTTGACTTATTACTCTTTATTAAATCAAATATTAACTCTACATGAACAGCACCTATTATTAATAAGTCATCACCATATATTTTTTCAAGTATCGTATAAATAATCTTAGTTTGTATAATATTATCTAATTCATTAAATTTATCTATATCAAGATTTCCATTAATAAATACTTTATTAAATACTTTATTTGCTTCTTTATCTACATAATCACTATATTCAAGTAATATTTCACTATACTTTAAGAACTTTTTATGTACTTTAGGATCTTCATGTTTTAAAAAAGGTAGTACAGTATGTCTATATCTATTTCTAGTATAATGATCTTCATTATTTGATTGATCAATCGCATATTTTATACCATTAGCTTTATCAAATTCCATTATTTCATCTTTAGTAACTGTGATAAGTGGTCTAACTATTTTATATGTTCCTTTATCGACTATTCTACTAAAACCACTATAACCTTTCAATGTAGAACCTCTAACAATTCTCATTAATATTGTTTCTATTAAATCGTCTCCTTGATGAGCAGTCATTAAATATTTTGCACCATAATTCATAACTAATTCTTCAAAAAAGTTATATCTTACACTTCTAGCTTCATTATGAAAATTATCATCCCCCCACTTAGTTATTTTAATGTACTCAAAAATAATATTATTGGCTTTACAATAATTCTCTAAATCTATTTTTTCTTGTTCACTTTCTACTCTTTTATTATGATTAACATGGGCACAAACTATTTTTAAATCTAACTTCTTTTTAAACTCATTTAGAATATATAATAATGCCATAGAATCAGGACCACCAGAAACACCAACTACAATCGTATCATTTGGCTCCAAACCTATTTTATTCTTAATAAAATTATATACTTCCTCCATATCAAGCCTTTCTCATTCTTCGATTTTTAATATGATTTCATTATCTTTAGAATATAAATATTTTTCACGAGCATATTTAGCCATATACTCTGGATCTTGTAATCTAGTAATCTCCTCTTTTAAATTTTCCTCTTCTTCTAATTTATCGCTATAAGAAACTGTAAGTTCCTTTATTTCATTTTTAGTCTTTTTTATTTGCAAATCAAGGGAAACAAGAGTAGATACAAAAACTACACTAGTTATTATACAGCCTAATGTTAAAAAAATCACTCTAAATTTTGCCTTATTGCTAATTTTTTTCATAACAACCCCATTTTCTATAAATAATTATATACTCTTAATAATTTAATTACAATTGCTTCTACTTTTATTGACATATTTTTCTGTAAATAATTTATCAAATAAGAAAAAAGTAACAATACTTATAATTACAAAGTAAATACTTATATAACCATCACTTATTACTAAAAAACATTTAAAATATATTAAAGTTATATCAATCATAAATAATAAAGAATTTAAAATTTTATACACAAAATTATTATAATATAGATATTTTTTAAAACATTTAAAAAGTAAGTTTACAATTATTCCATATAAAAAAGAAAAAACAAATGATAATATTTGTATTCTTAATGTAATCATTTAAACAACCTAGCCATAATATGATCAGTTTTGTTCTTTCCACTTTCTTCTAAATAGTTTACTGAATATATTTTGCCTTTAATAGATAAGTTTCCTTGAAATGTATCCATTTTAATTAATTCTAACATTTCTCCTTTAATTAATATTGGTCCCATTATACTATCTACAAAAAATTCTTTATCATCAAAACTATTAAGTTTCTTAATACCAGTCAATATAATATTTTTTCTTTCATTAATAGTAATAATATGATTAGAACTATCACATAAGTCTTTAGATTTATCCATTTTATCCTCCTATCAAAATATATGATTACAAGAATAAAAAAAGACACAAATGTGTCTAATCAAAATCCAATACTGTTCCAGATAATATATTTTTACCTTCAAACATTTCTTCTTTATTATTTGAATAAATAACTTTAACTTGATAATTATCAAAATAATAGTCTTTTAAATCTTTAACAGTAGGTACTGAATATTTAGTTGTAATAGATAAATCAATAATATCTTTACTATTATATTTTGAAGTCTCTATTTTTTCTTTTCCATTAACAATATCATCCAAATTAATAGTATATACATTTCTATCATTATCAAATATATACATTTCTCCATAAGATTCACCATCTTTTTCACCTATTAACATCATTAATGGATTAACTTTATCACCATCTGGATTTACTACATAACTATCTTTATATTTTAAAAATCCAGTTTTATTTTCTTTGCCAAGTATATTATCTAATTCTTCAATATAAAATATAGCATTTAAATCATACCAAGATATACCATCTTCAGCTTTAACACTATCATTATTAGATTTATTATCACTAGGACATTCTCCACCATCATCATTATTACCAAATAATTTAAAGTAAACAACAACACATCCTAATATAATTAAAAATATAATAAACATTATCAATAAAGATTTATTACTTTTTTTAAGTTCTCTTTCTTCCATATTTACCTCCAATATCATATATATTATACCATAAAAAAAATTCCAAATAAATGGAATTTAATTTATAAAAGTTTTATTCGTTTTCAGCTTCTGTATTAGTATCAAGTTCATTATATTTATCAAGAATAGCTTTTTCAAACATTGCTCTTACTTCTTTATTGATTGGGTGAGCAATATCTTTATATTCACCTACTGGAGTTTTTCTACTAGGCATTGCGATGAATAATCCTTTATCACCTTCAATAATTCTAATATCATGAATAGCAATAGCATCATCGATAACAACTGATGCTTTTCCTTTCATACGATTTACTCCTCTATCGTCTTTAAAAACTTTAACTGATGTAATCTCCATGAGTACCTCCTTAATAATTAGCTATCTTAATTATAATACATAATTTTTTGAATAGCAACATTTTTAATCAAATTTGCTTATAATTACGGCTTTTGTAGCTATATCTGAATAAGTAAAAGACTTAATACCTTTACTCGTATTTATAGTAAAAATATTATTATGTATTTTTTCAATATATCCATCATAATACAAATATTTATTTCTACCCAAATAAACCTTAATTTTTAATTTTGATCCTACTAATTTCTTAACATAATTTTTAATTTTATCTATATTCAATTTTATTCCTTTCTTGGATAGCCACAAATCATCATACCTCTTATTTTTAAGCCACCAAAACCTTCCTCTTTACAATTAGTTTTAGATAATATGTTCATAACATCTAAAGGAGAATTAATATCATTTAAAGCTATTTCTGAAGCCACAATAGCTGGATCTAAAGCATGTATATTTATATGATTAGGACTAGATGCAAAAGAAGAACCAGCCCTCATCAAACCAACATAATCACTTTGACAAGCACCAGCTACTATGGCTATTTGCTCATGTAATCTAATATTCTTTCTAATAGATTTAATAGTATCAATAAAATAATTACTGTTTTTATACTTATTAGTCTTTTTATAATAAGCATCATGACCAGTAATAACAACAATATTAGGATTATGTTTAATAATTAATTCATTTATCTTTTTACTAAATTCACTTGCTTCAAATACATAACCATAACATTTAATATTTTTAGATTTATAATAATTCATACACTTTTCCAAATAATCAGAATCAGTATCTAAATGTAAAATAATACCCGGTATATAGTAATAATTGCTTCTATCTAAATTATTATCTTCATATTTAACATCTTCTATTTTAACTCCACTTTTTCTTAAATCACTAATATCAGCATCAGCATATAGTCTTAAATCAACGCCACTCAAAATAGCCTTATTATTTACTATTTTATTAACTTTAAATAAAATATCATTATTATATTTATTTCTAGTTACATAATCCCCTTTTTTAATCATAAAAACCCCTGTTATATATTATTAAAATAAAATAAATTTATGCATAAAAAAATGCTCACTATTGAGCATCTTTATTAAAATATTTATTTAAGATTCTATCTAATTCATTAGTATTAATTGGCTTAGAAAGATATTCATCAAAACCTTCATTCAAGTACATTTCTTTCATACCAGTAATAGCATTAGCAGTTAATGCTACAATTGGAGGTAACTTATATCCATCTAACTTCTTTAATACATGTAATGTTTCAATACCATCCATTTCAGGCATCATATGGTCCATAAATATAATGTCATATTGCATACCTTCTTTAACTTTATAAATACAATCTTTTCCGTTAGTAACACTTTCAACTTTAAATTTGTATTGTTCAAGAAGTCTTTTAGCAACTTTGATGTTAAGATTATTATCATCAACAATAAATGCTGTATATGCAGAACAATCTAACTTCTCATCAACTTTAGGTTTCTTAACTTCTTTAATAGCTTCGCTAATTGGTTTAGGATCAACAATCTTTTGTGGAACTTCAATATAGAAAGTAGTACCAACTCTATATTGACTTTCAAACCAAATTCTACCACCCATAAGAGTTACATAGTTTTTAGTAATAGCAAGTCCTAACCCACTACCATCAATTTCTTTTTCAACAGCATTATCAAGTCTACTAAATTTAGTAAATAATTTATTATAATCTTCTTGCTTAATACCAGAACCAGTATCAGATACTTTAAATAATAAATTTTCAACATTATTTGTTTTAGAACTTGTTAATGTTAATGTTATTTTACCAACATCAGTATATTTAACTGAGTTAGTCATAATATTCAAAATTGATTGATAAAGTTTAGCAGAATCACCATTTAATTTAGAAGAAATATTTTGATCAATATTAACAACTAATTGTACAGGTTTAGCTCCTAATTTAGATTTAATCATATTAGTTACTTCAACAACCATATCATTAATAGCATAATCTCTTTCTTGAAGAGAATCTTTACCAGTTTCAATCTTAGATATATCAAGAATATTATTAACAATCTCTACTAAGTTAGTACCAGCATCATATATTTGTTGAATATCTTCTCTTACAGATTTTTCATCAAATTTTGGAGAACTAAATAACGCATCACTTATACTTGAAATAGAATTCATTGGTATTTTAATTTCATAAGTCATATTACTTAAGAAATCAGTTTTAGTTTTATTAGATTTTTCAATTTCACCTCTAACAGATAATAATTGACTTAATAATTGTAAATCTGGATTTTCTAAGAAGTAATATGCAAATAACAAGTCAACTACAGCACCTAAAGGTAAGAAAGATATATAATTAAATAATACTTGTAATACATAAGTTATAGCTGCTGTTCCTAGGTTAAAGAATATAATCAATCCTACATTTTCGGGTAAATCTTTTTTTCTCTTAATATAAACTATTACCAATAGTACACTTATAATAAAGAATACAACTGGAATTATAATCATTCCTAATTTACTTGGAAAGAAATTCAAATCATTAATATCCAAACCTTTAAATGGTAAGAACCAATATACAACTAATACTCCTACAAACACTGCAGTTATAACAGTTATAACCTTTTCTTTTTTTACTAACTCAAATAAATTTTTATAATTATATTTATATACTAGAGAAAACAAATAAATAAAGAATACTAAATACATTAATAAACCAAATGCCCAGTGTAATTTAAATGTAATATGAGTTATTGTTTCTATATTAACGTACTTTAATAATAATATACAACCAATTTCAGTAACACCAAATGCAAGAGCTAAAATTAATGTTAATCTATATAATTGATTAGATATTTGCTTAAATGTAACTTTAGAGAAATAAGTAATCATTAAAGCTATCAAAAATAATAAACTACCTATTGTAAATACAATTCCAAATGTCATAAATTATCACTCCTTTCCATTAAGCATCCTCTTTTTTAAACAACCTATTAACTAGTTTATTTAATTCTTTAAATATGATTGGTTTACTTAAATAATCGAAGAAACCTTCAGTTATATAATCACTCTTTAATCCATCATATGAGTTTGCAGTTAATGCTACAATTGGAGGTAATTTTTCATTTGTAGATTTTAATGCTTTAATAGTTTGAATACCATCCATCTCAGGCATCATATGATCTAAGAATATTAAATCATAATTCTTTTGACCAACTTTACTTAAACATTCTTGTCCACTTAATGCAGTATCAATTTCAAATTGATATTGTTCTAAATACCTAGAAGCAAGTTTCAAGTTAACTTCACTATCATCTACAACTAATACACTCTTACCACTACAATCAACTAATCCTTTTGAACTAGACATTGTACTATTTTTAGTTTCAAATATATTTCCTATCTTTTCAGTTCCAGCTACTCTTTGTCTTATCTTAATATAATACTTAGTACCTTGACCTTTTTCATTAACAAAGTTAATTCTACCACCTAACATATTAATAAGTCTTTTAGCAATAATTAATCCTAACTTAATATTATCAATATTGTTTTCAGCAGTATGTTCTAATTTTATAAAATCTTCAAATTTCTTATCAAAATTTTCTACTGTCATAGCATGACCAGTATTTGATACTACAAATTCAAGTTCAAAGTTATTTGAATCAATAGTTCTACCATTAACACTTAACTTAACTTCACCATAATTTGTATAATTTATAGCATTTAATATTATAAATGTAACAATCTTATAAATCTTATAAGCATCACCATAATATTGTTTAGGTAAATTTTCATTAATTTCTATATTAAATTTAAGGTTCTCTTTATCAATCTTTGGAGGAATAAAACTATTAATTTCAAATATTAAGTTTTCTAAACTATATTCAGATTCAACAACTTTTTCTTGACCAGTTTCTAGTTTAGAAATATCAAGTATATTATTAATTAAGTTTAATAATTCATCACTAGCTTGACAAATACTTTTTAAATCTCTTTTAACAACTTCTGGAGTTAATTGCTTTTCATCTAATAAAGATTCACTAAAGCCTAAAATTGTGTTCATTGGAGTTCTAATTTCATGTGACATGTTAATTAAGAACTCAGTTTTAGCTCTATTAGCTACTTCAGCTTCTTCTTTTGATTTTTGATATTCAAGAATTAATTTAGAATCTTGATTTTCAATAGTGAAATACAAAATTGCTATAATCAATGAAAAGAAGAATGTTGAATCATTAATTTCATAGTTGAATATTTTTTGCATTAATAAAGATGTTAAATAACAAACAAATGCAAAATATAATGGTAACATACTAATAGATTTAACATCATTTTTATGTTTATTAAATAAGTATAATACTGCAGTACTAATAATTAAACTATAAACATGTAATACACTAGCAGCAGATCCAACTATAACTGCTGGTCTACCATTTATACCACCTATATGTGTTATTGGTAATAATAAAACTATCAATAATGGCAATACCATACATATCACAACAGCTATAAATAATTTAACATCAAAATTTTTAATATCCGCTTTATTAAATTTTTGTTTAGCAACTACATAAGTATATATAATAAATAAATTTTCAAACAAGAAACATAAATATATATACCCTTTGCAAGATATAGTATTCAATAAATCATATTTATCAGAATTTATCATTGCAAATGCAGCTATCATCTCAATCGCAAGCATCAGTATCAAAACACCTAATAAACCTGCAAATATCATTTGATTCAATGTCCAATCTTTCTTTTTACTTAAAAACATAACAGTAAGTAACACTATAAATATTAGCGCACAAATTGTCAAACCTGTACTTGCTGAATAAGAACTTACCACAAAAATCAACTCCTTTATCGTATACTCTTCTACTCTAATAATTATATAATAAAAATCATAAAAAAACAATCTTGTTTTATACTAAGATTGATTTTTTTTAGAATGAATTTTATTTGATATATTAACAAAGTCTTCTATAGTTAACTCTTCAGCTCTATTTCTAAGACTTTTATTAGTTTTTTCTAACTCTTTTTCAATTAAATTCAAGTCATAACCAACTAAATTATTTTTCAAATTTTTTCTCTTTTGTTTAAAAGCATCTTTAATTAATTTATAGAATATTTCTTCTGAATCAGCAATTATCTTTTTATTTTTGATTAATTTTACAACAACACTATCTACTTTTGGAATAGGTTCAAAACAGTTCTTATTAACATCACATATTTTTAATATATCAAAATTATATTGTAAAAATACACTTAAAGAATTATATTGTTTGCTTCTTGGAGAAGCCATAAATCTTTCTCCTACTTCTTTTTGTATCATAACAACAATCTCTTTAGGATCAGATTCATCTAATATTTTATTTATTATTGCTGTAGTAATATAATATGGTAAATTACCTACAAAGTATATATTTTTATATTTTTTATCAATATAAGAAGATAAATTAACTTTTAAAAAATCATTAAAAACAACATTTAATCTATCTGATTCTATTTTAGATAATGTTTCTTCTAATCTTCTATCTATTTCAAAACATAAAACATCACAATTCTTTTTTACTAACTCTTTAGTTAAAGCTCCAGCTCCTGGACCTATTTCTATAATTAAATCATCTTCATTAGGACTAATACTATCAGATATCTTATATATAATATTTTTATCCATCAAAAAATTTTGACCTAACGATTTCTTATAATCAAAGCTATACATTAACCCCAACCCTCTCTTAATACTTCAAATTCTAAATTTCTAACTCTACCAACTTTTTTAGTAGCAAACTCTTCAGATTCAGTCAATAAATCTATAACATTTCCACCTACGCCTCTATCAAGCACAATAGCTATAATTGGTTCACTAGATAATTTATTAACATTAAATTGTAATATAGTTCCACATGGATAATTCTTACTACTAGCAACAATTCTTACATTACCATAAGTTTTATCATCAAAATATATTCCCTTTTCTAATACATTAGTTCTTGGTGGACAAGCTAAATATCCAGAACATAAAGGACAATCTCCAGCATATCCAGTTAATTCACCAGTAAAAGTATAAACAGGATTATATAGCCCATTTTCATACAATTGATTTTGATATTCTCTTAATGTTTCTTTATCAACATACTTATCTAAATTATTATTCATTGCTACACTTAAAGTAGATAATGAAAAAGTTTCTTTTTTTAGCAAACTTAAAGAAATAATTACCAAAGCAATTATTTGTATACATATAATAACTCTATTTCTAATATACTCTCTCATTTACTACTCCACTTAAGTATATTATATAATTAGTTTAAATTAATGTCAAAAAGTTTACTTGCATTTTTTCTAGTTATATCTATTACTTCTTCAACACTTATATTCTTAATTTCAGCTATTCTAGAAGCTACATAATAAACATTAGATGGTATATTAGTTTGACCTCTAAATGGCTCTGGAGATAGAAAAGGACTATCTGTTTCAAGTAATATATCATCTAAATCAATACTTTCAATCACTTTATATAAATTAGAATTTTTAAAAGTTAAAACTCCTCCTATACCTAATTTATATCCTTTTTTTATAAATAGTTTAGCCATCTCAATACTTCCAGTAAAGCAATGAATAACACCTCTATTATTTCTATCCTTTAAAATATCATAACAATCTTGAATAGAATCTCTAGTATGAATAATAACAGGTAAATCATACTTTATAGCTAAATCTAATTGTTTAATAAATAAATCTTTTTGATCATCTTTGTTTTCTTTATTCCAATAATAATCAAGACCAATTTCTCCAACTGCATATATTTTATTATTTTTTATTAATTCTTCTAATTGATCTATTTTATTACTATCACTTATATTTTCTGGATGAATACCAACTGCTGGTTTTAAAATATCATACTTTTTATTAATTTCAATTACTTCTTTTGAAGTATTTATTCCATCACCACAATTAATAACATCAACAATACCTTTATCTTTTATTGTTTTAACAATTTCATCTATATTATTGTAAAATTCACTAATAATGTGAGCATGACTATCTATCATAAAACACCTCTTATAGTCATTATAACATATTAATTATTTTTATATTTCATCTTTATTAGATTAACAATCACTTTAGAAACATCTATCATATTATTTATATCTGAATCAGACACTATTATTATAGATCCTAACAAGTCACTATTCATAACTATAGGATTTAAAACCATCTTTCCACTTAATATTAATTCATCAGACATTATATTTCTATCATTAACATTATTAACATATATTTTTCTTTCACTAATCAAATTACTAATAACATCGCTAACACCTAAATTATTATAATTAACTATTTTATTATTAACTATTAACAATATATCAAAAGAATAAGTGTTTTTAAAACACTCAATTAATTTAATAATTTCTTCTTCTTTTCCACATAAAAGAGAATATCTCTCTAATATAATTCTTTCTGAATCAAGAGATATCTGAAAATCATCTCCAGTTTTAATATTTAAACATTTTCTTAATTCTTTTGGTAATACAATTCTACCAAGTTCATCTATTTTTCTAACTATACCAGTTGTTTGCATTAAATCACCTAGTTATAGTTTGATGATTTTAATACTATTTATACTTTAAATTTTAAATTATATATTAGTTCTAATAATTCTTCTAAGTAAAATATATAATTCTTATCTAAAGTAGCTTTTAATAAAGTAATCCATATTGCTTCACTTTTATATGCAAAGTTAAATTTAGGAGTAATTTTCATAGCTTCTACAAACAACTTTTCAACACTTATAGAACTATATACTTCTTTCTTAACTTTTAATACAACTTTTAAATTATCATTAGTTATTACTTTAATATTATTAATAACTAATAGTTTTTCTAAATACTTTTCATGAGCATAAATTTCTAAAGATTCATTTGTATGACCAAATCTATCTCTTATCTCACTTAATACTTCATTTAATTCTTTTCTATTAGTAATTCCATTTATTTTCTTATGTAATTCAATTAATATTTCGCTTTCAGAACTATATTCTTCTCCAATATGAGTTTCAACATCAATTTGATTAGAATCAACTTCATCATCTTCATTAGTAATTCCATTAACTTCTTCATTAATCAAATCTAAATACATATCAACACCAACTGAATCAATAAATCCAGCCTGTTCTTTACCAAGAATATCACCTGCTCCACGAATTGCTAAATCTCTCATAGATATCTTGTATCCACTTCCAAGTTCAGTAAATTCTTTAATTGCTTCAAGTCTCTTTAAGGCTGTAGAATTTAAAACTTTTTCTTTTTTATACATAAGATATGCAAAAGCAATTCTATCTCCTCTACCAACTCTACCTCTTATTTGATATAACTGACTTAAACCAAATCTATCACTATCAATAACAACAATCGTATTAGCATTAGGAATATCTATTCCATTCTCAATAATAGTTGTACTAAGTAAAACATCATATTCACGATTAGTAAAACTATATATTATATCTTGCATTTGATCTTTAGCCATCTTACCATGAGCATAACAAACTCTAGCTTCAGGAATCAATTTACTTATTTTAGAAGCCATAGTTTCCATATTAGTAACATTATTATAAAGAATAAATGCTTGACCTTTTCTAGATATTTCCTTTAATATTACTTCTCTTAACAACATTTCATTATATTCAATAACATATGTTTGAACAGGATATCTATTTTTAGGAGCACTTTCTATTAAAGATAAATCCCTTAATCCAACTAAAGACATTTGCAATGATCTTGGTATTGGAGTCGCAGAAACAGATAAAACATGAACATTAGATTTAAGCTTCTTAATTTTTTCTTTTTGTTCCACCCCAAAACGATGCTCTTCATCAATAACTAACAATCCTAAATTCTTAAATTCAACATCATTACTTAATAATCTATGAGTACCAAATATTATATCAGTTTTACCTTCTTTTAATTTTTTCAACTTTTCTTGAACTTGTTTATTAGAAAAATGTCTATTAATTAAATCAATATTAACACCATAATTTTTAAATCTTTTTAAAGCAGAATCATATTGTTGATGAGATAATAATGTAGTTGGACACAAATAAGCAACTTGCATATTATTCATTACAGTTTTAAACATAGCTCTAAAAATAACTTCTGTTTTACCATAACCTACATCACCACACAAAAGTCTTTCCATAGGTCTAGATTTTTCTAAATCTTTTTTAATATCATTAATTGCTTTTAACTGATCAGTTGTTTCCTCATACTCAAATTCATTCTCAAATAACAATTGATTTTCATCATCAGGTGCAAATGGAGTAATAGTAGCCTTATTTCTTTCTTTATATATTTTTAATAATTCACCAGTTATATTTTTAATTCTTTCTTTAATTCTAAGTTTAGTCTTAGTCCATTCTACACTATTTAATTTATTTATTGCAGGATGAGCACCTTCTTTAGCTGAATATTTATATAACTTAGAAATATCTTCAACAGGCATATAAAGCTTATCATCGCCTTTATATTGAATTAGAATATAATCTCTCTTTAATCCATTCTTTTCAATAGTAGTAATTCCCCTATAGATACCTATACCAGATTTTCTATGAACAACATAATCACCAATTTTTATACTGTCAATTGACGAAATTTTGTTACCATATACCTTATCACTACCTAATTCTTTTCTAATATATGTGTCATATAAATCATATTCTGAAAAATAATAAATATTATTATACACGAAACCATGATTTAATATATTTTTTTCAATTTTTGCATTCTTACAATACTTTACTAAATCTTGAATCAAATGATCATTCTTAGTAAACACAAAAGAATCATGAGAATTAATCTCATTATAAAATTTTTCTTTATTGGAATTAAATTTATCAATAGATTTTGCTTCTATTTTAATATCATAATTTTTATTATTAATAGTATCTATGTATTTATCGCCTTTCAACGTTAAATCTTTTAATTTAAAAATATCATCTTCTATTCCTAAATACTTAATTTGAGGTATTATCATTTTTTCTTGTTCAAGTATTTGATTATAATCAGAAAAAACAACTACACCATTATTCATATAATCTCTAATAGAAGAATTATTATCACCAAAATCATCTTTAATAGAATTAATAACTATTTCATTTATCTCACTAATAGACTTTTGAGTTATAGGATCAAAATACTTAATCTTTTCTATTTCATCATCAAATAATTCTATTCTAATAGGATTCTCTTCATTAATTGGATAAATATCAATTACAAATCCACGTACAGAAAAATCAGAAGTATCATAAACCATACTTTCTTTTTTATATCCTATACTTATTAACTTTCTAATAAAACTATCTCTATCAAATTTAGAACCAACTGATAATTTAATCTTCTTATTAGCAAAAACATTTGGCTCTGGTAATTTCTTTATAAAACTATTTAAATGAACAATTATTATTTTATTAGAAGCTTCACCTATTTTATTTAAAATATTAGCTCTCATAAACAATAATTCTGGACTACTAGCAATAGCTTTTTTAGTCATTATGTCATCTTCTGGAAATAAATAAACATCATCAATATAATTTTTTAAATCGTTATATACTATAGTTGCGTCGTTTAAAGTTGGCATTACCAAAAGAATACTTTTGTTACACTTAAAAAACATATATAACAATAATTGATTATATATTTCGTTTTTATTTATAGATATTTTATTAACTTTATCTACATCAAAATCAAATAATTTTAAACATAATTTATTATTCATTTCTATTATATTTTTCCATCAATTCATCTATATTATGTACAGAAAAGTCATCAATAATATTAGATATTACTGGTAATATAGATTCTATTTTTTCATTTTCTTCATTACTAAATTTACCTAAAACGTAATCCATTAGTGGAATATTGTTTTTAGAAATTCCCATTCTTAGTCTTGAAATATTTTGAGTTTTCAATAAATCAATAATATTATTAATTCCATTATGACCACCAGAACTACCACCACGTCTTAATTTAAATTTTCCTACTTCAAAATCAATATCATCATAAATAACCAATATGTCTTCGATATTAATATTGTAATAGTTAACAAACTTAATTACACTCTCTCCAGATAAATTCATATATGTTTGAGGTTTTAATAAAATTAGTTTTGTATTATTAACAATTGTTTCAGCATAATGTCCATTAAATTTACTCTTAAAAGATAAATTATTTTTGGATGCATAATAATCAATTGCTCTAAAGCCACAATTGTGACGAGTAAACTCATACTTTTTTTCTGGATTACCAAGACCAACAACTAATTTCATATTACTCCTCCTTAAACATATTATATAATTTATTTTTACTAACACTATATTCTTCAGCTATTTCTTTAATAGCATCTCTTTTAGAATATCCCTTTTCAACTAAATCACTAATTAATTTCATATAATCATTAGTATCTTCAAGAGGCACATACCCACTCACTACAATTACCATTTCACCTCTTAAACTGCTGGATAATTTAATAATATTAGATATATTATCCCTAATAATTTCTTCATGTAATTTAGATATTTCACGAACTATAGCAATTTTTCTATCTCCAAATACACTATACATCAATTTTAAAGTATTTTCTATTCTATGAGGAGATTCATAAAAAATAAGTGTAAACTTTTCTTCTTTTAAATCAATTAATTCACTTTTAGCAATAGATTCTTTACTATTTAAAAAACCATAAAAAAGAAATCTTTCATTACTTATTCCCGACATATTAATAGCAGGTAATAAAGCATTTGGTCCAGGCAAGGCAATAACACTTATTTTTTCACTAATCGCATAATCAACAACAACATTTCCAGGATCACTAATCAAAGGAGTACCTCTATCAGTCACATATCCAATATTTTTCCCCTCTTTTAATAGTTTAATTATTCTATCCTTATGTTGCATTTCAGTATATTTATGACATGATTCTACCTTTTTAGTAATATTTAAATATTTTAATAAATTTAAAGTTTCACGAGTATCTTCAGCAAACACTAAATCAACCATCTTTAAAGTATTAATGGCTCTTATTGTAATATCATCTAAATTTCCAATAGGAGTAGGAATTAAATATAATTTTCCATATTCATTTTCTTCATAACTCTTTTGTTTCATATAATCACTTCCCAAATATTTTTAATACTTCATCTGTATAGCTTCCATCATCATTATGTACATATAATGGAGCTAATACTTTAAGACCAACATTTCCATTTTTCTTACCATCTATTAAAATCAAATTAGATTCAATATCATTTTTAGGATAAATAAATTGTAATCTCTTAGGTTCTATATTATGTTTTCTCATAGTTTCAATAATTTCTATTAATCTATCAGTTCTATGAACCATACATAAAGAACCACCATTTTTTAATAACTTTTTAGCAATTTTTATTACATCTTCCAGTTCTATCATTATTTCATGTCTAGCTATGGACTTAATATCATTATCATTCTTCAAACTTGTATCTGAACATTTAAAATATGGTGGATTACAAGTTATAACATCAAAAGTATCAGTTTCAAATCTATTTATAATATTTTTAGCATCATCATTAATTAACTCAATTCTATTTTCTAAATTATTAATTTTTACACTTTCAACAGCCATATCATATATATCTTTTTGTATTTCAACACCATATATTTTGGCATTAGTTTTAGTAGATAAAATTAAAGGAACAGGAGCATTACCAGTACATAAATCTAATATCATTTTAGTATTTTGTCCTAAAAAAACAAAGTTTGGAAGCAAAACAGAATCCAAACTAAAATTAAAATAATTCTTATTTTGAACTATTTTTAAATTATCATAGTAAACTAAATCATTTATTACCTTTTCTTCCATTATTACTACCACTCTTTTTATCTATATTTTTAAATGGAACATACTTTTCAACTTTATTATTCTTTTCAGTTATTGCGACATATCTTCTTCTTGGAATATCAATAGATATTACAGTAGCACTTTCACCATCAATTTCTACTTTATCACCAACTTCTGGTAAATCTTTTCTATATTCTTGATATAATTCATCCTCATATTTTAAACAACACAAAAGTCTACCACATAAACCATTTATTTTAGCAGGATTTAAGGCTAAATTTTGATTTTTAACTTGAGCTATTCCAACTGAATCTAAATCTGATAAAAAACTAGAACAACAAAGTTTTCTTCCACAAGGACCAATACCAGATATTTCTTTCGCTTTATCTCGAACTCCAACTTGTCTTAATTCAATTCTTGTTTTATAAACAGCAGCTAATCCTTTAGCTAAATCTCTAAAATCTATTCTATTATCAGCTAAAAATTGCAAAACTAATTGTTTTCTATCAAAAGTAAAATAAGCATCTAAAAACTTCATATCCAAATTTAACTCATTAGCTAAAGACTGAGCCTTTTCAATAGATTTTTTAGCATCCTTTAAATTCTTCTCATTTTGCTTTTCATCTTTATCAATGGCAACTTTAACTACATTGGCATGCTCTTTATTATCATTTAATTCACCATATAATGTAGAAACAACACCAAATTGTAATCCTCGTTCAGTATTAACAATAACTCTATCTCCTTCTTTCAAAGGCAAATCATTATCATTAAAAGTATATTGTTTTCCATTCTTTTTAAATTCAACACCAACTAATTTCATACATTGCATCTCCACATCTCTATAATAAATCTATCAATACATAAATTTTTATTTAAATAACTATTCAATCTTCCAATTGTATTATTAATTACAATAATTTTTTTAGATATAGTGACAATATCAGAATTCTTTAAATACTCAAGTTCTTCTCCATCATCACTACCACATTTAATTTTAAGTGACGAATAATAATAATTCAATATACATTTTAAAATATTTATAAAAAATATTCTGTCATTAATTTTAGTATAAATTTTACTATATCTACCAATACTTTTCACACCATCAGTTTCTATAGATTCGATAATATCAATAGCTAACTCTTTTTCTTCATCAGTAAAAGTTTCTGTTTTATCACTATCAGAATTTAAATATAATTTTTGACATCTACTTGAAATCGTAGGCTTAACTGAATTAATATTATTTGTAATTAAAAATGCATAAATATTAGCTTGTGGCTCTTCCAAAGTCTTTAATAATGCATTATCAGCAAAGTCATTTAGCTTTTCAACTCCATCTATTATGTAAACTTTATTATTATTAAATTGAGATGTTGTTGATATTTCTTCTAGTAAATTTTTTATATCATCTTTACTAATAATACTATCATCATTCTTAAGTATATAAATATCAGGATTAGATTCAATATTTAAATTATCATTATTAAATATCTTTTTAATTATTTCATTTAAATCATTTTTTATATCATCAAAAAGAACGTTACCAATCAAAAAGGAATGTGCTAACCTGTTTTCATCGAACATCAAATCAAAATAATCCTTAAATTTATCTAACATACTTTTCCCCTAACAATAATATTTCAAGTATATTATAGCTATAATTCCAAAAAAGTCAAAAAAATATGTAATAATTATAGTATAAATATTAATTGGAACCATCTTCCCCATTTTAGTAATAAAAATATTCACTGTATAAAGCAAACAAATAGCAAAAACTATTCTTTTAATTACACTTATTATCATAAAAAACCTCTCATATAAATTTATGAGAGAAAATATTATGATATAACCTTTCTATCATCCCAAGCTTTAGAAATCATAATAGGATCTAAATATTCAATATCTCCACCCATTGGTATACCATAAGAAAGTCTAGATACTTTAACATCATACTTTTCTAAAATCTTTTGTATATACAATGATGTAACTTCTCCTTCAATAGAAGGATTTAATGCAATAATTATCTCTTTAACACTGGAGTCAATTCTATTAATCAATGATTCAATATTTAAATCCTCTGGATTAATTCCTTCAATTGGAGATATTAACCCATTTATAACATGATATTTCCCATTATATTTACCAGTCTTTTCAATAAAAAATACACTTTTAGAATCTTCTACTACACAAATGGTATCATTACTTTTAGATTCATTTGAACATATATCACATTCATCAGTATCACTTAAGCATCCACATATTTTACAATTTCTAATATTTTTTTTAAAATTAACTAAAGCATTAGCCAAGTTTTCTACTTCATCAAACTCTTTATCACACAAAGCATAAACATATCTCTCTGCAGTTTTTTCACCAACTCCAGGTAATAGTGTTAAATTATTAACTAACTCAGAAAAACTTTTTGGAAGTGTCATTTATTAGAATAATCCTCCAAGACCATTAGTATATTTACCTAATTTACTATTTTTATCCTTTTTAACTTGTTCTAGTGTGTTATTAATTCCAACAGTTAATATATCAGCTAATAACTCTTTATCAGCCAAAATATCATCATTTTTAATTTCTATTCTTTTAACCTCATTTTTACCAGATGTTTCAATTAAAATATTATCATTTTCATATTTATAAATAGTACTTTCTATTTCTTTAGTACTTCTTTCTATTTCACCTTGTATTTTTCTAGCTTGTGCCATCATTGCTTGTATATTCATAATTTCCTCCTAATCCTCTTTTACAATATCTTCGCCAAATATATTATCTAAATTATTTTTTAAAACAGTACTTTTTTTACCAGTTTTAATCTCTTTTTTATTTATATAACTATATTTTACACCATTTTTTATATTTTTTATATATTCATTTTTTTCATTTTCCCAATCTTTATCACTCAAAGCGACAATATCATATACTTTTTCATATATTAATTTTAATAATTTTTGTATTTCAGAAACATTCTTTTCAAATAATATTACTTCAAAATTATTTTTTAATGAAAATATTATAGAATTGTCAGAAACAACTTGAGGAACAGATTTTTCTAGTAAATTAATTATATTTGTATATTCTTTTTTATACATATAATCTTTTATTTTACTGTAATCTTTCAGAAATTTAGTTTTAATTTCTTTATTTGCCCCATAAAAAGCATTATTAATTATAATTTTCTTATTTTCAGCATCAACATTATTAGACTCATCAACTTTTTCTTCATCATTTGAAATAACTACATCATTAACATTTTCAGTATCAATATCACCAATATCATCAGTTTCAATTGAATTATCATCAATATTCTTCTTTTTAGAAGTTACTTTAGTCATCTTATCTTTATCTGAAACAAATAGTAAACAAATCTCTATGTAATATATTTCAGAAACCATTTTTTGATTATTTCCTTTTTTAAGATCAATACTTAAATTAAACAACAAATCAGATATTTTCAATACTTCTTCACTATCTAAAAAATCAAATTCGGCTAATTTTTTAGAATAGTCAGAAGAAAAATAGTTCTTAGTATTACTGTTTATCAATAAATCTTTTACTAATAATTGTAATTTATTGCAAAGATTAATTAAATTTTTACCTTCATCATAAAATTCATCAAGTTTACATAAAGTAGTTTTAATATCACCATTAACCATTGAATGAAGAAATTGATTAATAGAATCAGATTTAAATTCACCAATCAAATTATATAAATCATCTTCAGTTATATCTTCTTTATCAAGTAACAAAGCTTGGTCAAGCATATTAATAGCATCTCTAAGTCCACCATCAGATAATTTAGCAATCAAAGGAAGAATATCTTCGTTAATCTTTTTATTTTCTTTTTCCAAAATATACTTTAATCTATCAATAATTTCACTCTTTTTAATTTTCTTAAAATCAAATCTTTGACATCTAGAAATGACAGTTGCTGGTATTTTGTTGAACTCAGTTGTAGCTAAAATAAATACAACGTGTCCAGGAGGTTCTTCAAGCGTCTTCAATAATGCATTAAAAGCACTAGTAGATAACATATGAACTTCATCAATAATATAAACTTTATATTTTAAATTTGCTGGTAATAATTTAGCACTATTTCTGATTTCTCTTATTTCATCTACACCATTATTACTAGCCGCATCTATTTCAATAATGTCAATATTATTTTCAAAATTTGACATACATACTTCACATTTTCCACATAAATCTCCATCGGAATTATGCAAACAATTGATTGCTTTTGCAAAAATTTTAGCAATACTAGTCTTCCCAGTACCTCTAGGACCACTAAAAATATAAGCATGATTAATTTTACCATTAGAAATGCTATTTTTTAGTATCTCAATAGTCACTTTTTGACCTACAACATCAGAAAAAGTTTTAGGTCTATATTTACGATATAATGATATATAATTGCTCATAAACCCTCCTTAAAATATTATAACAAAAACATACTATTTTTACTACCTTTTATCACTAAAAAAATTTTTAAGCTCATTTTCAAAATATTGTTGATAACTTGTAGAAAATTTAACAAATTTAGTTGTATTATTAACAACTTTTTCACTATCCAAAATATAATATACTTCCTTTATTCTAGCCTCATTTATAACATCTTTGCACATATTACATGGCATTAAAGATACATATAATTTACAATCAGACAAATTATTAGTTTTAAGTCTCTTACACGCCTTTCTTATAGCTAAAATCTCAGCATGAGCAAAAGGATCATTATTTTTCTTCTTTTTGTTATAAGAAGACGCAATAATTCTATCATTTTTCACAATTATACAAGAAACTGGTACATCACCATGCTTTATTGCCATTAAATTTAATTTTTTTAACATTTCTTCTATCATTTTTTACACCATTAAAAAAGTGCACACAATAATTACACTTAAGGCTGCTATCTTCCAATTCTGACCTGGTTCATGCGCATATTGTTGCACAAGTAAATTTTACAACAAAATGAACACAAAATCAACAATTAAATCTAACTTTTTACACAATTTTTCTTAAATTTATAAACTTATCAACAATGTTCCACGTGAAACATTAACAATTAACACTCTCTATTTTATAAAATACATCAATGATTTCTAAAATACATCGAGAAATGAAATAACATATAATATATCATCTCGATTTGAATTAAAAATAACTAATAAACGCAACTTATTTACAAATGTTCCACGTGAAACATAAAAAACTGTTGTTGAATATAATATTTAACATTTTTTTAATAAAATAAACTATATTTTTTTTAAAAGTTATTAACATCATGTTTCACGTGGAACATTAAATATAATTATAAAAAATCTTTAAAAAAATAATAAAAAACGCCGAAATTACTGGAATAAACAAATATTTAAAAGCTAAAATTAAAATAATTAGGGGAATTTATACTCATATTAAAACTTATCAACAGTATGTTCCACGTGAAACATATAGAATATTAAATAAAGAATACAAACTAAAAATAATAAATTTAAATTAAATATTAATGATTTTCTTAAAATTTAACTCGTTTTAACTATTTATCCACACATGTTTCACGTGGAACATCGGTAAAAAAAGATTATTATTAATTAAAACAACAATAATGAAAATATTTGTATACATTAATAAAATATAATATTATAAAATATAAGTTTTCAACAATGTTCCACGTGAAACATTTAATAAAAATATTAGAAACTATCTATAAAATAAATATACTAACCTATTAAATTAAAATTATATAATTATAAATATAGATTAAATGTGAGTTATTAACAATATGTTTCACGTGGAACATACAAATAAATACATATTTTAAAATAGTATATAAAAAATATACAAATTACCGTGATTAAAGGAAGAAATCACTTCTTAGAAAGTAAAAACAAAAAATTAAATTATAAAAGAATATAACAATCAAATTAATATTATTATATATTGGGTATCTTTAATAATATTTATCCACAATATGTTTCACGTGGAACATACAAAAATATTTCCCGGGAAATATTTTTTAAACATTTTTTATTTCCCGGGAAATAATTGTTTCACGTGGAACATTAAACAAATAAAAAAGAATGATTACTCATTCTCTTCATTGACTGGTTCTACACTTTCAATTGTTGAAAAATCATTTTCCTCTTCTAATTCCTTTTCAAGAATAGATATTGAAGCAACCTTATTATTATCTTTTAAATTTATAAGTCTAACGCCTTTAGTAACTCTACCCATTGTTGAAATAGATTTAACATCCATTCTTATAATAACACCATCATTTGTAATTATCATTAAATCTTTATTATCATCAGTAGATTTGAAGCCTACTACCTTACCGTTCTTTTCTGTAATATTAAGAGTTTTAACTCCCTTACTACCACGCTTAGTTTCTCTATATTCTTCAATAGCAGTCTTTTTACCATATCCGTTTTCAGTAACAACTAATAATGATTTTCCTAATTCAGAAATTTCAGCTCCAACACATATATCATCTGTTAAATTTATTCCCCTAACACCAGAAGCTGTTCTACCCATTATTCTGATTTCATTCTCGTTAAATCTAGCCATTCTTCCCTTAGAAGAACATATAAGAACTTGATCATTACCTGATGTCATTTTTACTGAAATAAGTTCATCATCATCTTTTAAAGTAATAGCAATTTTACCTGTTTGTCTAATATTTTCAAATTCTGCAATAGCAGTTCTCTTAATTAATCCATTTTTAGTTGTAAATAACAAACATTTGTTTGTAAAATCTTCTTTATTAGATATTTTAATAACAGTTTTTATCTTTTCATCCTTCTCTAATTGCAATAAATTAACAATTGGAAGACCTTTAGCAGTTCTAGAATACTCTGGAATCTTATATCCTTTTAATCTATAAACCTTACCTTTATTTGTGAAGAATAATATATCATCATGAGTATTTAAGGAAATTAACTGTTCAACAAAGTCATTATCAGTAGTAGTCATACCCTTAATACCAACTCCACCTCTATGTTGCACCTTATAAGTATCCTTAGGAATTCTCTTAATATAATTCTTATTTGTTAAAGTAACAATAATTTCTTCTTGAGGTATTAATGACTCATCTTCAATATATTCAACAGCAGTCATATCAATCTCAGTTCTTCTATCATCACCATATTTATTTCTTATTTCTAACATTTCATTTTTAATAATTTCTAATACTTTTTGTTCAGAAGCTAATATAGCTTTTAACTCCTCTATTTCCTTTAATAAGCTTGCTAACTCTTCTTCTATCTTACTTCTTTCTAAACCAGTTAATCTTCTTAATTTTAGCTCTAAAATAGCTTCAGATTGAATTAAATCTAATCCAAATCTTTCCATTAAATTAGCCTTAGCTTCATCATCATTTTTAGCTTGTTTAATAATTTTAATTACTTCATCAATATTATCTTGTGCTATCTTATATCCATTTAAAATATGTACTCTTTTTTCATCTTTAGCTAAATCAAATTTAGTTCTTCTGATAATAATAACTTTTTGATGATCAATATATTTTGAAATAATATCCTTTAAACCAAGTGTTTTAGGAGTTAATCCATCTAACATCAGGAATATAATTCCATAATTTATTTGGAAAGATGTATGTTTATATAGATTATTTAATACAACTTGTGGATTAGCATCTTTCTTTAAAGTAATTGTAATCTTAACACCATCTTTTAAATCAGTATGATAATCAGATATTCCATCAATTACCTTTGTATGAACCAATTCAGCAACTTTATTCTTTAACTCCATAGTATTAACACCATATGGAACTTCAGAAATAACAATACAATTATGATTATTATGTTCTTCAATAGTTGCCTTACTTCTTATTGTAATACTTCCTCTACCTGTTTCATATGCCTTCTTAATACCGGAATTTCCAAGAATTATACCACCTGTTGGAAAATCAGGACCTTTAATATAATTCATTAATCCAAGAACATCTATATCAGGATTATCAATATAAGCAATACATCCATCAATAACTTCTCTTAAATTATGTGGAGGAATATTTGTAGCCATACCAACTGCTATACCCATTGAACCATTAACCAAAATATTTGGAAATCTAGAAGGTAAAACTTTAGGTTCCTTTCTAGTAACATCGAAGTTATCATCCATATCAACAGTATCTTTATTGATATCTCTTAATAATTCAAGAGAAATCTTAGCTAATCTTGCTTCAGTATAACGGTAAGCAGCAGCTCCATCACCTTCTATATTACCAAAGTTTCCATGTCCATCAATCAACATATATCTTTGGCTAAAATCTTGAGCTAAACGAACCATTGCTTCATAAATAGAACTATCACCATGTGGATGATAATGTCCCATAACATTTCCAACAGTTGTTGCTGATTTTCTGTGAGGCTTATCAGGAGTATTTCCTTCCTCATACATAGACCAAAGAATTCTTCTATGAACCGGTTTCAAACCATCTCTTAAATCTGGAATAGCACGAGAAGTTATAACACTCATTGAATAATCTAAGAAAGAACTCTTAACTTCATCTACTATATTATTTACATTGTGACTATCTCTCTCATGAAATTTACCAGAAAAATCATTTTCATTGTTAACAACTTGTGAATTATCAACATTTTCATTAGTATCCATTCTCTACCTCCTATATATCCAAATTTTGAACAAATTGAGCATTTTGTTCAATAAATTCTCTTCTAGGCTCTACTTCATCACCCATTAATTTTTCAAATATTGCATCTGCTGCAATACAATCATCAACAGTAATTTTTCTTAAAACCCTTTTATTTATATCCATTGTTGTTTCATTTAACTCTTCAGCATCCATCTCTCCTAAACCTTTCATACGAGCAATTTCTGCACGACTTCTTACATTTTCAGGTAAAGATGCTAAATATTCATCTTTTTCTTTCTCATCTAAAGTATACTTTCTTGTCTTACCATGCATTACTCTAAATAATGGTGGTTGAGCAGCATATACATGACCAGCTTGAACAATTGGTTTAAAGAATCTATAAAATAATGTTAATAACAATACTCTAATATGAGCACCATCCACATCGGCATCGGTCATGATAATAATTTTATCGTATCTTAATTTAGATAAATCAAAATATTCACCAATTCCAGTACCAAAAGCAGTTATTATAGTTTTAATTTCTTCATTTCCCAATGCTTTATCAAGTCTAGCTTTTTCTACATTTAATATTTTTCCTCTTAATGGAAGAATAGCTTGTGTCATTGAATCTCTACCTTTTTTAGCAGAACCTCCGGCTGAATCTCCCTCGACTATAAATATTTCACTAACATTAGGATCTTTACTCTTACAATCAGATAACTTACCAAAGAAATTAGTAGTAGTTAAATCAGTTTTTCTAGTAGCTTCACGAGCTTTTTTAGCAGCCATTCTAGCATTACGAGCTAATATTGCTTTATTTACTATTATTTTGGCTTCATCAGGATTTTCTAATAAAAATTGATTAAATCCTTCAGAAAAAACTGCATCAGCTAAAGATCTAACTTCTGAATTACCAAGTCTTCCTTTAGTTTGACCTTCAAATTGAGGATTAGGATGCTTACAAGAAATAATCATTGTTAATCCTTCTTTAACATCATCCTCTTTTAAATTTTCATCTTTATCTTTTAATATATTATTTTTTCTAGCATAAGCATTAATTGTTCTAACTAAAGCTCTTTTAACTCCATCTTCATGAGTACCACCATCATGAGTATTAATATTATTAACAAATGAATATATATTATCTGAATATCCATTATTATATTGAAGAGCTACTTCAAACCAAACACCATTCTTTTCACCATTTAAGTGAATTATTTTATCATGTAAAGGAGTTTTACCTTGATTAATAAATCTGACATATTCACTAATTCCACCTTCATATAAGAATATCTCACCTTGAGTATCCTCTTCATCTCTATCATCTCTTAAAGTAAGTCTTAACCCCTTATTTAAGAATGCTAACTCTCTTGTTCTTGTCTTTAAAGTTTCGTAATCATATATATCTGTATCAAATATTTCTGGATCTGGTTTAAATGAAACAGTTGTTCCAGTTCTATTTTCACTACATTCTCCAATAACAGTTAACTTTTGAACAGTTTTTCCACCATCTTCAAATTTAGCTTCATATACTTTTCCACCTTTATAAACTGTAACAGTAACCCATTTAGATAATGCATTAACTACTGAAGCACCTACACCATGAAGACCACCAGATACTTTATATCCGCCACCTCCAAATTTTCCTCCAGCATGTAATACTGTATAAACAGTTTCTACAGTAGATATTCCTGTTTTAGGATGAATACCAACTGGAATTCCACGTCCATCATCTTTAACAGTAATTGAATTATCTTTATTAATTATTATCTCAATATTATTACAATATCCAGCTAAAGCTTCATCAATTGAATTATCAACGATTTCCCAAACTAAATGGTGTAATCCCTTAACATCAGTAGTACCAATGTACATACCTGGTCTTTTTCTTACTGCCTCTAATCCTTCTAATACTTGTATATCATTTACTCCATAATCATCATTCATCTACTTCACCCTTTCATCTAAATTATATACTTTCGATTTCAACACAATATTTCTATTTATATTTTTTAAATCTGTCGTTGTAATAAACACTTGAATATCATTATTAAGCGATTTGAATATATTATTTTTGTTTTTTTCATCCAATTCACTAAATAGATCATCAAGAAGCAAAATCGGCTTAATATCATACTTTTCTATGAATATTTTAACCTCAGATAACTTCATAGCCAAAACAATCAACTTTTGAATACCTTGACTACTATATTCCTTAGCATTATTACCATTCTGATAAAAAACATAATCATCTCTATGAACACCAAAAGATGTCATTCCAATATTAATTTCTTTATTTCTTAATTTCTTTAATTCTTTTACTAATTTTTCTTTATCATTTATTTTATAATCAGATTCATATTCAATCTTAATTTCATTTTTATCTTTATATTTTTTAAATATCTCATTTATATAAGAATTAATCTCATCAATATACTTCTTTCTATATTGATATATTTTTAATCCTTCTTCAACTATTTTTTCATCTACAATATCTAAATATCTCTGATCTAAATTTCCATTAAACATTAATTTTTTTAAAAAATCATTTTTATTTTTAATTAAATTATTATAGTTATTTAAATAGTATATATATTCTTTATTCAATTGAGATAACTGAATATTTAAATAATTTCTTCTAATACTTGGAGAAGATTTAATAAGTTTTAATTCATCAGGTGATAATAATATAATTCTATACTGTGAAATAAAATCACTTAATTTTCTCTGTATTTTCGAGTTAATCTTGGTTTTTTTGCCCTTTGAATCTAAATATAATTCTAAATTTTTTTTCGGACCATAGTCAAAATAGTATATTTTAATCTTTAAAAATTCTTCATTATTTCTTATTAAAGAAAGTTCATTATTTGTTTTAAAAGTCTTTGCTAAGCTACCTAAATATATTGCTTCTAATATAGAGGTTTTACCAATTCCATTTGTTCCAATTAGAATATTTAGATTAGAAAAATTATCAAGAACTATTTTTTTATAATTTCTAAAATTTATCAATTCAATTTTCGTAATATTCATTTTCTAAATCATTTAACCCCCTTATTTTTAATTTTAATATTTTTAGGTACTCCTACACGCTAATATAATTATAGCATATTTAACCATTTAAAAAAAGATAATTTTTATTTTAATTATCTTTTTTATTAATTCTTTCTTCTAAAATAAATTTTAATCTTGTTGCTCTTAAAATTTGATTAGTTAAAGATCCAATTGATACATCAAATTCTACTTTATCACCATTCTTAAATAAGATTTCTGACGTTTTATTTGTCTTCTTATAGTATTTATCAATTTTATCTAAGTTTATCCAAATACATTCTTCTTTTTCTGGCGATGTTGTTGGAAAAAATATTATTTTTCTACTTTCTTCAACTATTATTGGAGCTTTATGAGTAATACCTAGTAATTTTTTGGTTCCATCTTTTCTTCCTTGTAGTGAACTACCAAAATACTCACAACTATGTTCTAAAACCTGAAGACATGAATTATCTACTCTATATTCACAATCATCTTCAATTATTTTAGCTTTTTCCTTTCCTATTGGTAACAATATTTGTGTATTATAATTAATTTCATATTCCATTTTTTCTTTTCCCCCTTTGAAATATTGATTGCTATCATAACACATCATTCTTGTCGAAATTTGTCGAATATTGTCGAAAAAAATAAAAAAAATAAAAAAGCGATAAAAATCGCTTAATTTTAATATGTTTTCATAGGTAATATTAATTCAATTAATTCTTCGTTTTCTATTTCTTTTAATATTATAGGATTAATTTCACCATTTAATAAGATATATATTTCATCTTTAGTAAACATTTTTAAAGCTTCTAACATATATTTAGCACTAAATGAAATCTTAATACTATTATTTGTTTCATTTTCAACATTTAATTTTTCTTCAACTTTTCCCATTTCTAAACTAGATGCTTTAATTACTAATGTATTTTCATTAATCTCCATATCTATTATATTTTTATCTTTAGATTGAGTTAATAAAGATGCTCTATCTAATGTTGAATAAAAATCTTTTAAATTAGCTTTAATAATATATTTAAATTCTTTAGCAATTGAATTATCTGTATTTGGATAAGTACCATTTAATAAAGATGATTGAAATACTAAATTATCAAATCTAAATATTACTTTATTAGGAAATACATGAATTTTCATATCAGAATCATCATCTATTGTTTTAACAAGTTCATTTATATTTCTAGCAGGTATTACTATGTTAACATTTTCTTCACAAATATTATCTAATTTATAACTAACTTTAGATAATCTATATGAATCAGTTGCTGTACAATCAAATATATCACCTTGAATTTTAATATTAACACCAGTTAATAATGGTCTACTTTCTTGTAATGAACAAGCAAATGAAGTTTTGTTAATAATTTCTTTAAATTTCATACTTGATATAGCAATAGGATTTTTTGCTTCATCTAAATTAATATTTGGGAAGTCTTCAACCATAAAACAGTTAAAGCTATATATAGAATTATCAGTTTTAAATGATACTTCATTATTTTCAAAATTTTCTATAACTATATTACCATTTGGTAATCTTCTAATGATTTCTAATAGTGATTTACCATATATAATAGTAGTTCCTATTTCATCAATACTTACTATATCTTTTTTATCTATAAAAGATTGAATAGTAATATCATTATCAGTAGCAGTTAAATATAATCCTTCCTTAGTTAATTCAAACTTTATTCCATTTAATACAGGAATAATATTTCTTGTAGATAATGCTTTACTAACAGAATTTAAACTATTTAATAAAACATTTTTGTCTATTATCATTTTCATAATTTTTTCTTTCCTCCTTATTATTATGTTAATTAATATTATTATAGACTGTTGATTTTGTTGATAACTCATTTATCATAAGATAAAACCTTACTTTTTTAAAATTTTATTGTTGTTAAGTTGTTAATAAATTAAGAACTTATTCACAAATTTTTTCTTTTAATATTTTTATTTCTTCTTTCAACTTAGCATTTGTTTTCAATTCTTGAGAAATTTTATCTCTAGCATATATTATAGTTGAATGATCTCTACCTCCAAACTCTAATCCTATACGTTCTAAACTTTCTTCAGTCATCATTGTACTAAGATAAATAGCCACATTTCTAGCATCTGCTATATTCTTTTTCTTCATTTTTCCTTTTAATATAGTTGAATCTAAATTGTAGTATTTACTTACTATATCAATGATTTTGCCTACTGAATTTGTTTTATAAACAACTTTTCCAGTAAATTCTTGTAAAGCATCTTGTGCAATTGATAATGTTACTTCAGGAATATTAAATGCTGCTTTATATGCCACAATTCTAATAACAGCTCCTTCAAGATTTCTAATATCACTTCCACAATTACTAGCTATATAATCAATTACTTCTTCATTAATATCTAAATCATAATTATTAATCATTATTTTATTCTTAATTATATTTTTCTTTAATTCTAATTCTGGTGGATTTATTGATTCAGTTAATCCCCATCTAAATCTAGTTTTTAAACGATCTTCTAAGTATTTATAATCGTTTATTGATGTATCAGATGCTATAATTATCTGTTTTTCATTATCATATAATGTATTAAATGTATTAGTAAATTCTATTTGAGATTTAGTTGCGTTTTCTAAAAATTGAATATCATCAATCATTAATACATCCACATTTCTATACTTATCTCTAAAAGCTTCTAAATACGACACGTTATTATCATATTTACTTTTAGCATTTATTATTGCTCTATAATCGTTAGTAAATTGTTCAGCAGTAATATAAAGTACCTTTTTATCTGAATGTTCAACTATATAATTACCAATAGCATGCATTAAATGTGTTTTTCCAAGACCACTTTTAGCATATATAAAATAAGGATTATAAAGTTTACCTGGATTTTGTGCTACAGCTAATGCAGTTCCATAAGCAAGTTTATTTGACTCACCAACAACAAATGTATCAAAAGTATATTTAGAATTAAAATTACTTATGTATTTATAATTTTTAATACTATCTAATTCAGCATCACTTTCTTCAATTGTCGGTATTTTCTTAGCTTCTTGCTTTTTCTGAAGTTTATCAACATCTTTATCAAATATATATTCAATTTCACAAGTATCATTAGTTATATCATTCATTATTTCTTCTATAATATCATGATAGTTTTTAGTTATATTTTGAAGTAATAATTCATTAGATGGTAAAACTATAATAACTTTACTATTCTCATACGAATATAATTTAAGATCCTTAAATATATAGTTAAAGGACATTAAAGATACTTTAGACTTGATTTTTACTAAAAAATTATTCCAAATTTCATCTAAATTCATAAATAATCAGTCCTTTCTATAACGTTTCTAATTAAATTATAATTCAACTTTTATTAATGTCAAATCAAAAAAATTTATTAACATTTATATTAACAATTTAAGAACAATTTGTAAACAACTTTTTTAGTAAAAAATAAGAGAAAATTTTAGTTATTAACAATCCCAACAATTTTCAACTTCATAAAAATCCTAACTTGTTAACAACTTGTTGATAAGTTAACATAATTTTGTTGAAATAATGTTGATAAGTTAACATAAAAATATAAAAAACAAGTTAACATAATTTTATTTTTATGTTATAATACTTTTGGAGAAGAGAATATGCAACAAAAAGAAACACTAGAAAATTTTTTAAAAAAATTATTTATAGTTTATAAAGAAAAGAATATGAACTATTTTTTTGATGAATGTTATAAGTACAATATTGATATAAGAAAATATAAAAAAGACATTTCTTCATTAACTAAAAAGTTTTTTGATAATATTTTAAATATTTTACCTGAAAGCAAAGCAAGATTTTCATATAAAGAGTTTGATTATTTTTATAAAATTAATTTAGAATTTACTAAATATAATAGTCCAACTCCAGATATAACAATGGACATACCTGTATTTGATGATAATCTTGAAAAAATAGGCAATATTTTAGTTAAATTCATCATTGATAATAAAATTAATTCAACTATAAAGATAAACAAAATATATAAAAATTCAATTTTAGAATTAAATGTATCAGAAATAAATGATGCTAAAAAAATAGTTAACTTATTTGCAGAAAACGAAGACTTAAAAAAAGAAATATATTCAAGGGTTATTCCTTTTTTACCACAAATTAATCTAATTGGATTCTATTGTGAATACAAACCAATAGATTTTAAGAATTTTTATATAAAAAATATATATGCATTTTTATCAACTGTTCAATCAGAAGAAGATATAACACTAGAAAACTTAAAATCATATATTCATCACTTATATAAAAGAGAAATTGATTTAAATGTTAAAAGAAATTTAAAGCTTATCAAAACTATGCTTAATATAATAATGAATAATGAGGATATATTTTCAATGTATAATTACAATTCTGATATGAATATAAGTTCTTTTAATTCAAATGATTATCAAATAAAATTAAATGGTAATTTATTAGAATTCATAACTAAGTCAGATGGAACAGAAATAAAATATGGAGATGATAACTATCTTAATATAGCTTATTCCAAGTTCTATGAAGCATTTGTTAAAAAAGATGGAAGTGAAGTATACTATAGCTATTTCTATTCTATATATAATAAATTGATTATGGATAGATATAAAAATATAGAAATAATTAAAAATATGGGATCACCTACAAAGGATGCTATAAATAATTCATTAATAGTTTTATCAAGTTTATTTTTTGCACAAGTAAAAATGGGTTATTCATTAAAAGATATATACTATATATTAGATAAATTGTACAATAACTAGTATAAAATCAAAATTTATTGACATTTTTAATTTCATATTATATAATCTATGTCAGTCGAAAGGAAAGAGAGGTTATCATGAAAAGAACATTTCAACCTAACAATAGAAAAAAAGCAAAAACATCTGGATTCTTATCTAGAAGAGGTACAAGCGTTTTAAAATCAAGAAGAGCTAAAGGAAGAAAAGAATTAGCAAAATAACTAAATTACTTTAAAATAAGTAATTTTTTTTATATAATAATTTTATCGAGGTTTTATATGAATAAAAAATTTATATTAAGGAAAAACGAAGAAATTCAAGAAGTTATTAAGAAATCTAAAAAAGTAATTAATAAGTATTTTGTCGTATATTATGCTAAAAATGATAAAGAAAATAATAGATATTGTATTAGCGTAAGTAAAAAAATAGGAAAAGCTCACACAAGAAATTTATATAAAAGAAGAATTAAAGATATTATAAGTAAAAATAATTTTAATAATTCTACTGATTATGTTATAATATTAAGGACTGCTATATTAGATATTTCTTACGATTCAATGAAGGAAAGTTTAATTAGCTTATTAGGAGGAGCAAAATAGTGAAGAAAAAAATAGTTATAATAATGTTACTTTTATTTTCTTTATGTGGATGTACTAAACGTTTTACAATAGAAAATAAAGAAGACAATAGTCAAAAAACATATGTATCAAATATACTTTGTAAACCAGAAACAAAAGAATTACAAAAGATATATAGTGAAAATTCCAATAAATTAGTTGTTAAATATGAAAATTTACCTCAATGTAAGAATTTAAAAATAAATTCTGGAGGATATGAAGGATTATGGACATCATTATTTGTTAAGCCATTAGCTTGGGTAATTGTTAAAATAGGATTACTAGTTAAAAATAATGGATTAGCAATCATGATTGTAGGATTCATCTTAAGAGCTGCATTATTACCATTATCATTAAAATCAGCTAATATGAATGAAAATATGCAAAAAGCTCAAAAAGATTTACAAAAATTAGAAAAGAAATATCAAGGAAAAGAAGACAGAGATGCCTTAATGATGAAATCACAAGAAATGATGTTGATTTATAAAAAATATAATATAAATCCAATGTCTAGTTGTTTATTCTCATTCTTACAATTACCTATATTCTTTGCATTCTTAGAAGCATTATATAGAGTACCTGCATTTTTTGAAAATGATTTCTTAAAAGTTTATAACTTAGGAACAACTCCATTAGAAGGTATAACATCTGGAAACTTCTGGTATGTAATAGTAATAGTATTAATAATTGCTGCAACATATTTTTCATTCAAGAATATGAATGTTCCAGGAGATGAAGCACAAGCTAAACAAATGAAGATGATGAGTTACTTCATGTTAATATTTGTATCAATCGTATCATTTACTTTACCAATGTCAATCGCATTATATTGGATAGTATCTAATGGATTCACAGTTGTACAAAATATTATTGTTAAGAAAGGTAAGAAAAACTAATGGAAAAATATAAATTTCAAGCTAAAAGTGAAAAAGATTTACTAGAAAAAGCTTTAGAAGAATTAAATGTTAAAGAAGAAGAAATTGTTACTAGAACATATGAAGAAAAAGGTGGATTATTTAGTGGAAAAAAATATACTTTAGAAGTAGTAAAACTAAGTGATGTTGCTGAATTAGGAAAAGACCTATTACGTGAATTATTAAATTCTTTAAATGTTAATGCTAATATTGAAACAAAAATAAGAGATAAACAAATTAAATATGAAATTTATTCTCAAAATAATTCAGTGTTAATTGGTAAAAAAGGTCATATATTAGATTCAATACAAACTTATCTAAGACAAGCAATTTTAAATACATTAGATATATTTGTTAATGTATCTGTAGATGTAGAAAATTATAAAGAAAAACAAAATTACTTCTTAGAAAAGAAAGTTAAACAAATTGCTAAAGAAGTAAGTAAAACAAAAGTAAATGTAAAACTTGATCCTATGAATGCATATGATAGAAGAGTTGTTCATTCAGCATTACAAAACTTTAAACATATAACAACAGAGAGTGAAGGAGAAGATCCAAATAGATGTGTTGTTATTAAATATGTTGAAACAGAAGAGTAGAAATACTCTTTTTTATTGTAAATTAATATTGATTGTGCTATAATCTTGTGGAAAGAAAGGGGACTTTTATGAAAGATACGATTTGTGCTATAGCTACACTTGTTGGTGAAAGTTCTATAAATGTAATTAGAGTAAGTGGAGATGCTTCTATTGAAATAGTAAATAAGATATTTGATAGAGACTTAACAAAGAAAGAATCAAATACTATTTCATATGGGTTTATTATGGACAATAATGAAAAAGTAGATGAAGTATTAGTTTCAGTATTTAGAAGTCCTAAATCATTCACAACAGAAGATATAGTTGAAATAAATACACATGGTGGAAAAGTATGTGTTAATAAAATAATGGAATTATTACTTTGCAACGGAGCAAGATTAGCAGAACCAGGAGAATTTTTAAAAAGAGCTTTTTTAAATGGAAGAATAGATTTAATGCAAGCAGAAGCAGTTTCTGATTTAATAAATTCAAAAACTGATAATGCACGAAAAATGTCTATTAAAGGTGTAGATAAAGAATTATCAAATAAAATAAATGATTTAAGAAACAATATTTTATCTTTAATAGCAAACATAGAAGTAAATATAGATTATCCAGAATATGAAGATGCTGTAGTTGTTACATGTGATTTAATAAAAGAAAAAACAAGCTATGTTGAAAAAGAAATTCATAAGTTATTAGATGAAAGTAAAAATGGATTATTAATAAAAAATGGTATTAATATTGCTATTGTTGGAAAACCAAATGTAGGTAAAAGTAGTATATTAAACAAATTATTAAAAGAAGAAAAAGCAATAGTTACTGATGTAAAAGGAACTACTAGAGATATAGTTGAAGGAACTATTTTATTACAAGGAATTGAAGTTAATTTCTTTGATACAGCAGGTATTAGAGAAACAACTGAAATAGTTGAATCAATAGGAATAGAAAAAAGTATAAAGAAAATTAATGAATCTGACTTAATATTATTTGTAGTGGATTCAGGCACTGAATTTGATAAAGAAGATAAAGAAGTATTATCAAAAATAAAAGATAAAAAGGTATTAGTTGTTTACAATAAAGATGATTTAGATACAAAAGAAATACCTGAATTATTATCATTTGAAAGTATCAAAATTAATACAAAAGATGAATCAAAAATAGATTTATTAAAAAATAAAATAATAGAAATATTTAATCTAAACGATTTAACAAATTCAGATTATACATACATTTCTAATGCAAGACAAATTGGCTTACTTAGAAAATGTTTAGAAATTATAAAAGAATTAAATGAAGAAGTAGATAAAGATATTCCAGTAGATTTATTAGAAATAAATGTTAAAAACTTGTGGGAAACACTTGGAGAAATTACTGGAAATACATATAGAGACGAATTACTAGATGAGATATTTAGCAAATTCTGCCTAGGAAAGTAGGTTTTTTAATATGAAATATGAAATTATAGTTGTAGGTGGAGGACACGCTGGATGTGAAGCTGCATTAGCAAGTGCCAGAATGGGTAAAAAAGCATTATTAATTACAGGAAATTTAAATAATGTAGCTGATATGCCATGTAATCCTTCAATAGGTGGTTCTGCAAAAGGAATTGTTGTAAGAGAAATAGATGCATTAGGTGGAGAAATGGGATATAATGCAGATAAAACACTTTTACAAATCAAAATGTTAAATGTTAAAAAAGGACCAGGAGTAAGATCATTAAGAGCTCAAGGATGCAAAATTAATTATCCAAAAGAAATGCTAAATACTTTAAAAAATCAAGAAAATTTAGACTTAAAAGAAGGATTTGCAAAAGAATTAATAGTTGAAAATTCATGTGTAAAAGGAATTATTACTGAAGAAAATGAAAAAATATTTAGTGATGCAGTAATTCTAACAACTGGAACATATTTAAACTCAGACATTATGTGTGGACATGAAAGTCATAAAGGCGGACCACATGGAGAAAAAAATTCTATGTTTTTAAGTGACTCATTAAGAAAAAATGGCTTAACTATTATAAGATTAAAAACAGGAACTCCTCCAAGAATACTTAAGAGTTCAATTAATCTTAATGAAGTAACTCCTGAATTAGGTGATAATGAACTTTTAACATTTAGCAATTTTTATAAGGCATCTTATAAAGTAGATGAACAATGGCCATGTTATTTAACTTATACAAATAAAGAAACTCATAAAATAATAATGGATAATTTAGATAAATGTTCTCTTTATAGTGGAATGATTAAAGGTGTAGGACCTAGATATTGTCCATCAATAGAAGATAAAGTAGTAAAATTTAATGATAAAGAAAGACATCAAATATTCTTGGAACCAGAAAGAAGTGATGATATAGAATATTATGTAGGTGGTTTTTCTACTACAATGCCTCACGAAATTCAAGAAAAATTACTTCATACTATGGAAGGATTACATGATTGTGTAATAACTAAATACGGATATGCTATTGAATATGATGCTATTGATCCAATGCAATTAAAAATGTCACTTGAAAGTAAAATAATAGAAAACTTATTCACAGCTGGTCAAATAAACGGAACAAGTGGCTATGAAGAAGCAGCAGCTCAAGGTTTAATTGCTGGTATAAATGCTGTATTAAAAATTGAAAACAAACCTCCATTCATCTTAAAAAGAAATGAAGCATATATTGGAGTTTTAGTAGATGATTTAATCAATAAGGGTATCACCGAACCATATAGATTATTAACTTCAAGAGCTGAATTCAGACTATTATTAAGACATGATAATGCTATGATTAGATTAACTGAATACGGAAGAAAACTTGGATTAATAAATGATGAAAAATGGTCTATTTACAATGAAAAAATGAATTCAATAAAAGAATTAAATAACTATTTAAATACAAATTATTTAGATCATAATGAAGAAAATAATAATTTCTTAAAAGAACATAATTCATCACCTTTAACAGGAAAAATAAAATTAATTGATTTGGTTAAAAGACCAGAAATAGAATTATCTGAATTATTAAAACATATTGGTTATGAATGTGATAAAGAAATAATAGAAATGGTTGAAACTGATATTAAATATGAAGGATATATCAATAAAACTAAGAATGAAGTTAAAAAAATGTTAAAATTAGAAGAAAAACAAATTCCTTCAGATATTGACTATAGTAAAGTTAAAAATATAGCTACAGAAGCAAGACAAAAATTTGAAAAAATTAGACCTTTAACAATAGGCCAAGCATCAAGAATAAGTGGAGTAAATCCATCAGATATTACTATGTTATTAGTTTATTTAAAAAAGGAATATAATAATGAATAAACAAGAATTTATAACTAATTGTAAAACACTTAATATAGATATTACAGAAGATATTTATAACAAATTATATAGTTATTTTAAATCATTAGTAGAATGGAATAATAAATTCAACATGACAACTATTATAGAAGAAAAAGATGTATTTTTACTTCACTTTTATGATTCATTATGTTTAACAAAAGCAATTGATTTAAATAATACTGAATCCTTATGTGATTTTGGTACAGGAGCAGGTTTTCCAGGATTAGTACTTGCTATAGTATTTAATAATTTAAATGTTACTTTAATAGAGTCTAATGCTAAAAAATGTTCATTTTTAGAACACATAAAAAATGAATTAAATTTAAAAAATGTAGAAATAATTAATTCAAGAGTAGAGGATTATTCAAGGGAAAATAGAGAAAAATTTGATATTGTAACTTGTAGAGCAGTAACATCAATACCAATTATTTTAGAATTATCAACATCACTAGTAAAAGTAAATGGATATCTTTCTCCATTAAAATCAAACTGTGAAGAGGAATTATCAAAATACAAATATTTACTAAAAGATTTAGATTTAGAATTAACTAAAAAATTAACATATAATTTACCAATAAATAATGCTTTTAGAACAATACCTGTATTTAAAAAAATAAAGAAAACAAATATTAAATATCCAGAAAACTATTCAAAAATAGTAAAAAAATATAAGTAGTAACTAATTACTACTTTTATCTTGATAAAATTTATAAAATAGATTAAAATTATAATAAGAATAAAGAGGAAAGATTATGGAAGATAATAAAGATAAAGTTTTATATATACCAGTAGAAGATATACTACCAAATAGATTTCAACCAAGGTTAGCATTTAATGAAAAAGAATTAAATGATTTAGCTAATTCTATAATTAAATATGGTGTTATACAACCTATTGTTGTAAGAAAAATAGGCGAAAAATATGAAATTATTGCTGGTGAAAGAAGATACAAAGCTTCATGCCTAGCTGGTCTTAAAAGAATTCCTGCAATAATGAATAACACAGATGATGATACAAGTGCTGAAATAGCTTTATTAGAAAATCTTCAAAGAAAAAATCTAACTGTTATTGAAGAAGCTCAATCATATAAAAAACTAATGAATAGAGGATTCACGCAAGACGATATAGCTCAAAAACTAGGTGTAAGTCAATCTTCAGTTGCAAATAGATTAAGACTTTTAAACTTACCTAAAGAAGTTCAAGATGCATTATTATACAATAAAATATCAGAAAGACATGCTAGAACTTTATTATCTTTAAATGATAAAGATTTACAAATAAATTTATTAAATAGAATCATAAATGAAAAATTAACAGTTAAACAAACAGAAGATGAAGTAAGTATGATTTTAAATAAAGATAGTAATCGTTTTGACATTCCAAAAGATATTGCATCATTCTTAAATCCTCAAGGAAATAAATCAGCAGAAGAAATTAAAATAGATGTACCACAAGTAATTGATATAGATGAACCAAAAACATCAGAACCAGTAGTTGAAAAATCAGAACTTGTAGAATATAAAGATGATAGAGAAATAATAAATCCATTTCAAAGTACTACTACTCCAAATATAATAGAAAATATTGAACAGGAAAAACCAGTATTTGAAATGTATGAAGAACCTAAAGAAGAAGTAAAAGAAGAAGAACCAATCGAAACAGTTGAACTTGCTCCATCACAACCAACAAATCAATTTGAAGTTAAAGAACTAGAAGAAGAAAAACCAGTATTTGAAAAGAAAGAAGAACCTATGATTGAAGATAATGATAGTTTAATTTCTGAAGATGGAGAAGTTAATTTACCAAAAGTAATAGGAAAAGTTAGAAAATTTGTATCTAGTTTAGATGAAGTAAGTAGATTAATCGAAACATCTGAAATGGACTTAGATGATAAGTATCAAATAATAATAGAAATAGACAAAAATGCTTAATGTATTTTGTCTTTTTTATTTACATTATTAAAATAAAAATGTTTTACTAAGAATTAAATAAATGGTATACTTAAATCAGATAAATAGAAAAGAGGTAGATTTATGGGATTAATTAAAGCATTATCTGGAGCTACTACTTCAGCTTTAGGTGATCAATTTAAAGAATTTGTAACTTGCCCAACTATAGCAAAAAACGTTATTATTCAAAAAGGAGTAGTTAATCACGGAGAAGGAAATAAAAATCCTTCAGAAGGAATAATTTCAAATGGTAGTACAATTGCAGTTCCACAAGGAATGGCAATGATGATTATTGATAATGGAGAGATTAAAGAATTTACAGCAGAAGCTGGAACTTTCTATTATGATACAAGTAGTGAACCAAGTATTTTTACTGGTGGTTTAGGAAAAGGAATTATTGATACTTTCAAAACTATTGGTAAGAGATTCACTTATGGTGGACAAACTGCTAAAGATCAAAGAGTATATTTTGTTAATTTATTAACTATTACTGGAAATAAATTTGGTTCACCACAACCTAAAAAAATTACTGATGAAAAATATGGTATGTTAGAAGTAACATTCTTTGGAGAATATGCGTTTAAAGTAGTTGACCCAATTCTTTTAGTTAATAGTGTAATCGGAGCAAATCCAGAAGATACTGTTACATTTGAAGAAATTGTTGGAAGTCAATTACAAGCTAAATTCGTAGAACAAGTTACTCAAGCTATTTCAGTAGTTATGAGAAAACATAAAGTTTCATTTGGAGATATTAGTCTATATAATAGTGATATTTCAAATGAAATGAATGTATGTTTAGATGAATCATGGAGAAAAAATTATGGTTTAGAAATCACAGATGTAGCTATTGGAGATATTAACTTAACTGCTGATTCAATGACAAAAGTTAATAAGATTGATGAAGCAACTATTTTCTCTAATAAGAATTTACAATCTGGATTAATGGCTAGTGCTTCTGCAGATGCTCTAAGAAATGCTTCAAGTAATGAAAATGGAGCAATGATGGGATTCATGGGAATGAATATGGCAAGTGGAGCAGCTGGAAGTATGATGAATGCTGCAAATCAAGGATCAGATGTAGCTGGATATCAACCAGGAAATCAACAACCAGAAATGGGAACAATCTTTGGTAGAACAGAAGAACCAATTGTTGAAATTAAAGAAGAAGAAACTAAAGAATGTCCTGAATGCCATACAAAAGGAACAGGAAAATTCTGTAGTAACTGCGGAGCAAAATTAGATTAATAAAAAAGAACACAGATTTATTCTGTGTTTTAATTTGGATCAAAAATATTATTATAAACATAATTAGGCTCAGTACCTTTTTCATAATAACAAACAAAACCTTTTGCTGAAACATCACCACTAATGGGATCAATAACACTTGAAGAAACACCTTTAGGAATATCATACCATTCCTTTTTATTTACATCTAAATTAGTTATAGTATTAGCCCAAATATATTTAGTAATTCTTGATTCAGAAGATTTAACTTTACTATTATCATCATTACCAGCCCAAACAAGAATAAGTACATCTTTGTTATATCCAACTGTCCAATAATCAGTAGCTGTACTACCACTTTTAACAGCATATTTACTATCTAATTTATTAGAAATGCTAACTAAAGTAGGTGAAGCATAATTTACAAGACTATAGTTATATGTAGAAGTTAAAAGATTATTTAAAATATAAACATATTTTTTATTTAGAACATACTCATTTTCATACTTGTATTCATATATAATGTTACCATTAGCATCCTCAATTCTTTCTATTAAATGAGGACTTTCATGTTTACCTTCATTTGCTAAAGTAATAAAACCATTAGCATAATCTAACATATTAATTTCAGTTGTTCCAAGAGCAGCACTAGCATTGTTTTTAACTGGTGTTTTAATCTTGACTCTTTCTATCATTTTAGATAAATTATCTTCTCCAAGAAATAAATGAGTTTTAAGAGCATAAATATTATCTGAATAAGCAATAGCAGATACCATAGATATATTTTTATTAGCATACACATTATTAGCGTTTTTAGGAGAATATAATTCACTGCCTATATTAAATGTAGTTCTTTCACTTAAAAATGTACTAGAAGGCGTAAAGCCATTCTCTAAAGCTGAATAATATAAAAAAGGTTTAATAGTAGAACCAACTTGTCTTTTAGCTGAACTAGCTCTATTATATTGACTTATAGAATAATCTTTACCTCCAATTAAAGCAAGTACTTTTCCAGTTTGAGGATCAATTACAGTAGAAGCTATTTGCATTTTAGTATTTTTAGTTTCCTCATCAATATTATTTTCTAAAGTTTTTTGCACATCACTATTAAAATTTGTGTATATTTTAATTTTTTTTAAGTCAAGTAAAGTATCAGGTGTTTCACTAATATTTGACATTTCTTTTAATACAGAATCTCTATAATAATAAATACTAGATAATTCATGTTTTTCTTTTTTTCCATAAAAATTTAATTCTTTATTATATATTTTATCAATATCATTTTTACTAATATAATTATTTTTATACATACTATAAATAACATCATATTGTCTACTCTTAGAATTATCATAGTTAGTAATAGGATTAAAATATGTAGGACTCTTAGGTATACCAACTAAAAGAGTAGCTTCTTCAATAGTTAAATCTTTAGGCTCTTTATTAAAATAATAATTACTAGCATTCTTAATTCCATAGCATCCAGCCCCAAAATTAATAGTATTTAAATAACCTTCAAGTATTTCTTCTTTACTATAATGAGTTTCAAGTTCTATAGTTAAAAAAGCTTCTTTGATTTTTCTTTTCCAAGTCTTATCAAATGTCAAATAAAGATTTTTTACATACTGTTGAGATATAGTAGAAGCACCTTGTTTTATTTTTCCACTAGTTATATTAATAATCATAGCTTTAGCTATTCTAAGGAAATCAAATCCATTATGTTTGTAAAAATTTTTATCTTCGATAGACACAATAGCATTAATAACATCAGGACTTATTTCATCAAGTTTAACATAATCATTATTATTAGAATTAAACATATCATTATCATTTATATCATAATAAGTAATATTATTATTTGTATAAATAGGAAATTTAGGTGTGATATAAGCATACACATAAAATGATATATCTATTATAATAATAGCAAAAATAATTAAAATTAAAATTTTTAAAAATTTGTTTATATATTTCATAATTATTACCTGTTATTTATTATGAGATGTAAATAGATAAAAAATACTTGATTTATAAAAAAAAGTATGTATAATTTTAATGGAAAGAAGAAAAGGGCTTGAGGAGGCTTTAAAATAATGAAATTTAAAACAATAAGTAAAGAAGATTTAGAAGTATTACCTTTTGATGATATTGCTTACATTATCTTAAAAGAAAAAGGTAAAAAAATGAAAATTAATGATATATTTAAAATAATATGTGATACCCTAAATTTAGGTGATAGCGCATTTGAAAATCAAATTGGAGATTTTTTTGCTTTATTAGCAACAGAAAAAAGATTTATTCAATTAGAAAAAGGATATTGGGACTTAAGAGAAAATCATACATCTGAAATAAATATTAAAGAATTAGAAGATGAAGATGATGACATCATTCCAGAAGAAGAAAAAGATTATGAAGAAAATGAAGAATCTGACTACTATGATGATATAGATGATATGGATGATGATAAAGAAGATGATGACTATAAAGATTTAGTTATCGTTGATGAAGGATACGAAGACGAATCAGATCTTTAGCTCATGTTTATTTCAAATAAAATAGAAAGGAACAAATATGAAAGAAAGATTAGAAATATTAGAAGAAAAATATAATAATCTTTGTAATGAACTATTAAAACCAGAGATTTATGAAGATTATAAAAAAATGCAAGAAATATCTAAAGAAAAGAACTCTATTGAAAAAACAGTTGAAACTTATAGAAAATATAAAACTGTATTAGATGATATTGAAGCAGCAAAAGAAATGCTTAAAGAACCTGATATGAGAGAGTTTGCTAATGAGGAATTAGATAATCTACATGCTGAAAGAGATAATTTAGAAAATAAATTAAAAGTTATGTTATTACCAAAAGATCCTAATGATGAAAAGAATATTGTTATGGAAATTCGTGGAGCAGCAGGTGGAGATGAAGCTAATATATTTGCTGGAGATTTATTTAGAATGTACAGTAAATATGCTGAAAAACAAGGCTGGAAATTAGAAATAACTCATGAAGTTCCTGGAGAAAGTGGAGGATATTCACAAATAGAAGTAGTAATTAGTGGTGAAGCTGTATATTCAAAATTAAAATATGAAAGTGGAGCACACAGAGTACAAAGAGTTCCAGAAACAGAATCTCAAGGAAGAGTTCATACATCAACTGCTACTGTTTTAGTTATGCCAGAAGTAGAAGAAATAGATATTGAAATAAAAGATAGTGATGTAAGAGTAGATATTACAAGAAGTAGTGGAGCAGGGGGACAATGTGTTAATACAACTGATTCTGCTGTAAGACTTACTCATATTCCAACAGGAATAATAGTTTATTGCCAAGTAGAAAGAAGTCAAATAAAAAATAAAGAAAGAGCTATGCAAATTCTTAAAACAAGACTTTATGATTTAAAACAACGTGAACAAGATGAAAAACTTGGTAATGAAAGAAGAAGTAAAATAGGTACTGGAGATAGAGCAGAAAAAATAAGAACATATAACTACCCACAAAATAGATTAACTGATCATAGAATTAATTATACAGTTATGCATTTAGATAAAATTATGGAAGGCGATTTAGAAGAGCTTATCGAAGCTTTAATTGCCGAAGATGAAAGAATGCATCTTGGAGAACATAATGATTAATAAAATAACTGATTTAGGAATTTCTAATACAGAAGCTAAAGAATTATTAAAAGTAAGTAAAGATATAGAAACTGACTATAAAAAGTTATTAAATAGATACCCAATCCAATATTTGATTGGGTATGTTAATTTCTATGGATATCAAATTAATGTTAATGAAAATGTTCTAATACCAAGATATGAAACAGAATATTTAGTTGAAAAAACAATCAATTTATCAAAAAAATTATTTAATGATAAAGTAAAAATATTAGACATAGGAACAGGTAGTGGGGCAATAGCTATATCTTTAAGTAAGAATTTAAATAGTGAAGTAACCGCTTCTGATATATCAGAAGAATGCTTAAATCTAGCAAAACAAAATTCAATCAATAATGAAACAAAAATAGAATTTATAAAAAGTGATATATTTCAAAACATAAATGGTAAATATGATATTATCATAAGTAATCCACCTTATATAGACTATAATGAAGAAATAATGGATTCAGTTTATAATTATGAACCACATTTAGCTTTATTCGCAGAGGATTCAGGATTATATTTTTATAAGAAAATATTATCTGAATGTAAGAAATATTTAAATGATAAATTCTTAATTGCTTTTGAAATAGGTTATCAACAAAGTAAATCAATAACAGAGTTTGCAAGAACTATTTTTAAAACTGAAAAGATAATTACAGAAAAAGACTTATCTGGAAAAGATAGATATATCTTTATAATTAGTGAATAATATTTTAGAAAACCAACCAATAATATATTGAAAGGTTGGTTTTTATATGAAAAAAGTCTTAATTATAATACTAATATTAATCAGTATAATTTTATTAAATAGAAATAATGATATATCAAATGATATTATTAGATTCAGAGTTATTGCAAACAGTAATTCATCAAAAGATATATTAATTAAAGAAAAAATAGTATCGGAAATATCAGATTTAATATTTGTAGACAATAAAAGCATAGAAGAAACAAGAAAAAATATAAATAATAGTATTTCAGCTATAGAATCAAAGATAGAAAAAGTATTTGAAAGTAACAATTATGATAAAGATTTCAAAATTTCATATGGACTTAATAAATTTCCTAAAAAAGAATATGAAGGAATAGAATTTGTAGAAGGTGAGTATGAATCTTTAGTTATAGAAATTGGAGAAGCTAAAGGAAACAATTATTGGTGTATGTTATACCCACCATTATGTTTTATAGATAATAGTAAAGAAGATAACATAGAATATAAATTTAAGTTAATAGAAGCTCTAAAAAAGCTATTTTAGTGTAAATGAAAAATCAAAAATAAGCATATTTCATTGATAAAAAGAATAATTAATAGTATATTATTATTAAGAAAGGCTTTTTAGGTGATTTATGTCAAAATTAACAATAGAAGGTCAACACACTTTATCCGGAGAGATTAAAATAAGTGGAATGAAAAATAGTGCAGTAGCATTATTACCTGCTGCGATACTAGCAAATAAAAAAAGTACAATTTATAATATACCAGAAATAAGAGATATTGATTATTTAATAAAAATAATGGAATTACTTAATTGTAAAGTAGAGCATAAAGGTGATGCTTTAATAATTGATTCTAGTGAGATAAAGAATAGACCAATACCTGAAGAACTTAGCGTTCAAATGAGAGCTTCTTATTATTTTATGGGAGCACTTCTTGCAAAATTTGGAGAAGTAGAAATATCTTTTCCAGGAGGATGTAATATAGGAGCAAGACCTATAGATATTCACATAAAAGGATTTGAAAATTTAGGCGCAAAAGTAGAAATAGTAAAAAATAGATATAGAATAACAGCTGATAAACTAGTAGGAAAGAAAATTTATTTTGATTTTCCAAGTGTAGGAGCAACTATAAATATCATGTTAGCAGCAACAGGAGCAGAAGGAACAACTATTATAGAAAATGCTGCAACCGAACCAGAAATAGTCAACATAGCATCATTTTTAATAAATATGGGTGTTAATATTAGAGGCGCAGGAACTAAAACAATAGAAATAGATGGAAATAAAAATTTAGAAACAGGAGTTATAGATGTTTTCCCTGATAGAATTGAAACAGGAACATTTATTATAATGGGAGCTTTACTTGGAGATAATTTAAAAATTAAAGGTATAATTAAAGCTCATATTGAATCATTACTATCTAAATTAAAAGAAATAGGCGTAACATATAAAATATCAAATGATACACTAACTATATCAAAATGTGATTATTTAAAAGCAGTAGATGTTAAAACACAAGTATTTCCAGGTTTTGCAACTGATTTGCAACAACCAATAACAACTTTATTAACACAAGCACATGGAATTTCACATATTGAAGAAACTATCTATGAAAATAGATTTAAGAATACCTATGACTTAAATAGAATGGGAGCCATAACGAATATATTAACTTTAAATAGGTTAGAAATTAAAGGTCCTAGAAAACTAAAAGGAACTAACGTTATAGCTACTGATTTAAGAGGTGGAGCTTCACTTCTAATAGCTGGATTAATAGCCGAAGGAACAACTGTAATTGAAAACTGTGAACAAATATTAAGAGGTTACAGCAATATAGTAAATAAATTACAAAATGTAGGTGCTAAAATAGAAATAACTGAGTAAAATATATTAGGTGATAATATATGAAAAAAATACTACCAGTTATTTTTTTCTTGATAATAGTTTCAATATTCATAACAAATAAATTTAATAAATCAAACAAAGAAACAATTCTCTTTCTAGGAGAAACAAAATATTTATCTAAAATAAATTCAGAAGAATTCACTGATTATAATATTAAATACTTTCTTTATGATGATATAAACTATAATAACTTAATTAAAAATATTAAAAATAACGACTATTATATTTTAAAAGATAAAAATATTTATTTAAACCAACTAATCAATAGTGCAGACTACATAATAATAAATTTAAATAATAAAAAGTTAACAAGTAAATGTAATAGTCAAAAACAATTTAATAATTATATCTTATCAAAACAAGAAGAAAAAAATAATTTAATTAATTTAATCAATAAAATATCACATTCTAAAGTAATAATAGCTGAATACGATTGTAATCAAAATATAACTGAAAATGAAAATTATAATCAAATATTATTCAAAAATGATATAGAATCAAACATAAAATCAATAAAAGAAAGCATAAAATAGCTCATATTTGACAATTATTACTTGATTTTATACAAAAAAGTATGTATAATACCAAATGAAGTTATTTCTATAACTATCAATTAGTTATGGCGAGGAGGATAAAATATGAAAAAGGGAATACATCCAGTACAAA